>JAGBIA010000015.1 GCA_017935225.1 Clostridia bacterium
GAAGTCGTCGCCGCCGAGACGGTTGTTACCTGCGGTTGCGAGAACCTCGAATACGCCGTCCGAGATCTCGAGAAGTGATACGTCGAAGGTACCGCCGCCAAGGTCGAATACCATTATCTTCTGGTCGTTTTCCTTGTCCATACCGTAAGCAAGAGCTGCAGCTGTCGGCTCGTTGATTATACGGAGGACCTCAAGTCCTGCGATCTTACCTGCGTCCTTGGTTGCCTGTCTCTGTGCATCGGAGAAATATGCGGGAACGGTGATGACCGCCTGAGTAACACTCGTGCCGAGATATGCCTCTGCATCAGCCTTGAGCTTCTGCAGGATCATAGCCGAGATCTCCTGAGGTGTGTAGTTCTTACCGTCTATAGTCGTCTTGTGAGATGTACCCATCTCGCGCTTGATAGAAATGACTGTTCTGTCGGGGTTGGTGATAGCCTGTCTCTTTGCTACCTGACCTACCATTCTCTCGCCTGTCTTGGAGAACGCGAGAACAGAGGGAGTTGTTCTTGCTCCTTCGGGATTGGGGATGACGATAGGCTCGCCGCCCTCAAATACTGCTACGCAGGAGTTTGTTGTACCTAAATCTATACCGATGATCTTTCCCATAATAATTTTCCTCCTTGGGATTATTTTTTAATATTTTAGTTTAGTGTTTTTTCTTTTTTATTTTATCAGTTAGCGACCTTTACCATGGAGTGTCTGAGGACCTTATCTCCTCTCTTATATCCCTTCATAAAGACCTCAACTACGACGTTCTCGCCAACGCTTTCATCGTCGACGTGCATTACTGCGTTGTGGAAGTTCGGATCGAACTCCTTGCCGAGAGCCTCTATTTCATAGACCCCCATCTTGTTCATAGTTTCAACAAAGCTCTTGAGTGTGAGCTCAAGTCCTTTTGCCATAGCCGATTCAGCATCCTCAGTCGAGAACTGTGCCGCGCGCTCGAGTGTATCGAGGATCGGAAGTATCTGTACGAGTGCGTCGCAATACGCATCGGCGTAAACGCCCTCGCGCTCTTTAGCACTTCTCTTGCGGAAGTTATCGTATTCAGCATAAAGCCTCATATACTTTTCTTGCTCCTCGCTAAGTTCCGCGGTGAGCTTTTCTATCTCAGCTTCAGCTTTCTTCAGCTTTTTCTTTTCCTTACCCGATATCTTCTCTTCAGTCTCGGGCTCTGCAGTCTCTTCATTTATCGTTTCTTCAATGTCAACCTTTTCTTCGACCGTCTCCGATGCCTGCTCCTCGCACACATCGGCAGGATTATTTTTAGTTTCCTCCATTATTATCTCCTTCCTTTGTATTTCCGTGAGGCAACTGCTTATCCTCGTCCATCATAAGCGAAATGCTTCCGCCGATGTCTCCGAGTGTCTGCAACACCTGCTTATAGTTCATTCGTCTCGGTCCGAGAACGCCTATAACACCGACCGTGTGGCCGTTCTTCTTTATAGGTGTAAAGACGAGCGAAGAGTTATTCATGACCTTTACAGAGCTTTCCGAGCCAATCAGGACGTTGATATCGTCGCTCTCGCTCGTGGAGACAAGCTCAAGTATCTCTTCCTTGCTCTCAAGTGTGCCGAGCAGCTCGCCGAGCTCCTCGGTATCCGCATACTCGGGATATTTGAGCAGATGATTGATGCCCGCGAGCTTCATCTCTCCGCCGTCTATCTCGTTCATTACCTCGTAAACGCATTTTACCGCGGGATTTACGAGGAATGCGCCGTCGCCCATCTCAGCTTCAAGTCTCATAATGATGGGAAGCGTGATCATATCCGCGCCGAGTCCGCAAATCTCTGAGTTAAAGAGCGCCGAGAGCTTCTCGAGCGCACCCGTGGGGATCGCGTCGTGAGTTTTTACCTTCTTGGTCTTGACCGAGCCGCCCGAGCTTATCATCACCATCGCAAAGTTGTTTTGATCAAGCGGAATGATCTCGAACTTTGACATCGTGACCGAGTTGGATCGTGGCTTTATCGCGATGCCCGTGTAGTTGGTCATCGTAGACGCAAGTCTTGACGCGGTGTCAAGAAGCTGGTCAAGCTCGTTCATTTTTGCTCTGAGGAGCTGATTGATCTGCACGACCTCGTGCGTTGTTCTCGCATACTGCTCGACGAGAGCGTCGACGTAAAATCGGTATCCTGCCTCGCTTGGCACTCTGCCAGCCGAAGTGTGAGGCTGGACGAGATAACCCATAGCTTCAAGCTCCGCCATTTCGTTTCGTATGGTTGCAGAGGAGCAGGAAAGCAGATTGTTCTGCATTATATATTTAGATCCGACGGGCTCTCCGCCCTCAATGTGAGCCTCAACGATCGCCTTGAGAATCAGCTTTTTTCGCTCGCTGAGATTTTCGTGTCCCATTTGCCCCTCCTTGTTTTTGTAATCTTATGATTTTAGCACTCGAACAGGTTAAGTGCTAATCACTGTAACAAATTTACCACTTTTCGATCGGTTTGTCAAGGGTTTTTCAAAAGTTTTTTGTTAATTATTTATGAACAGTGCTAAATTTTGCCCGATTTTTCCCACTTTCAGTCATTACTGACACAAAAGAGTGCCGAAATACGTCAAAAAACGTAAAATCGGCACTCTTTTATGGAAATTGCTATACTTCGTTATCTTATTCTTCTGTAATTTACCGCGCTGACACTACCGTTCTTTACCGTGAACTCAAGCTCGAGATCGCCGCTCTTATATGTGAGCTTTCCGTTCTCTTCGGACGAGGGTGTACCGTAAGCATCGCGAACCTCCTGTTCGGAAGATCCTATGGAAATGCCCTTGGGAGTCAAAACGAGATCGTTGAGAAATCCGATCTTATGAATGACCTCGCCGTCCTTCTCCTTGAGAGTGTTGACGGTAATATCATCGTATGTGTACTTCATCTGCACACCGATTCCTCCGCAGTCGCCGAGGTTATCGCTGTATTTGGGCTCGCCGAGCTTCTCAAGAATGCTCTCAGCCTTCTTATCAAGCTCAATCTTTGTATCCTTATAATTCACGTAGAACGGATTGCTCGCGCCACCCTCGTTCTCCTCTCCGTCTCCGTTACACGAAACGAGAGCGGATGCAAGCATAACAGCACACAAGAGTGCCAGCATCAAGCACAAAATTCTTCTGATCTTCATTCTTTTTCCTCCATCTCTTTCTTTATCTTTCGGTATTCCTCAAGGTACGCATCCCACTTTGCCGCGGTATCGCTCTCGCTCTTGCGCGATTCAAGTCCGTATCTCTCTGCGAGTATGCTACCAAAATATTTCGTAAACTTCTCTGCTCCGTTTGCGTTGAGGTGCAGTCCCTCGTCATACGTGTCGGTCTGCCAATCTATACCTATCTTCTCAGCATCCGAAATGAAATTGTAGTAATCAAGCTGATTTTTCTCTGCGTACTCGATCATCTGACTCTCCCACTCGTCGTACCACCAATAGCCTCTTGAGTTGGTCGGTGCTTTGATAAGCACGAGCTTCGCTCCGTTTTTATCGCAGAGCTCCTTCATCTTATCAAGGTACTCCATCGAGCTCTCAGGAAGCATTTCCTCGGGCGGCTCGGTGATCGGATCAAATGGCTTCATCGGGCGCACACCCGTCTTGATCAGATATCCGTTATCCGACGCGTCCTCGGGATCGCTAAAAAGGTATCTGAAGTCCTCTCTCTCAAGCTCGGTTATTCTTGAATGGTATCGCAATAGCGGGAAGATATAGTCGACGATACTTTCATCCTCGGTCATCGAATCAAGTATTCCGCGCAGTTTCGATGACGACCACTTCATCGTATCAAAGGTCATTCTGTTGTAAGCCTCGCTCTGCGGCTCACCGTACTTGAGTGCGTAGACATTGAATACCACGACCTTTGGAGTTTCATACTTGAAAGTCTCCTCAAGCAGATAGTATGAATGCCACGCGAGTTGCTGTGCGCCGCCGCGGACGTATGACGTGATGCCGTATTCCTCCCAGAGCACCGACGGAACGAAGCCCTCGTAGACCTCGCAGTCTCCGATGAGCAGAACGTCGTGATCTCCTGCGTCCTCGTAATATCCGCCCGTAAGCAGACCTTCGGCGTTCGAGACGTATTTCGGTCTTACGAGCGCGCCGAGAGTGCTAAGCAGAAGAACGAGAATAAGCACGGCGGCAACGCCGATAATAATTTTCTTCTTCATCTGTATCCTTTAAATTTAATCAATATACCGTATAAATGAACTGTGAAGCATCGTAGCCGATGCTGTAAGCTCCAAAGAGCAATATTGCAACGAGTATTGCGCCGCTGAGTGTCCAGGAGAGCGCAGTTTTGCCGTAGAGCCATTCGCGCAGATCCTTCTTTTGCGAGAGCTTTGCGACTATCGCCACGACCGTGACAGCCACGGCGAGAATAATATAATCCTTGAGCTCAAGTCCGAGCTCGAATATTTCGCCGCCAAAGCAGGAAGCGAAGTTGAACTTGGTGAACATACTTCCCCACATTCTGAACGTGAGTCCTACGTTCGCGTAGCAATCAAGCGAGCGGATAAGCCCCATCAGCAAGAAAGTTCTCGTTGCTTCAAAGCAGTGATACGCGCCCGACGCGGTAAGCTTCGGGAATTTCTCCCTGAACTTGCGGTAGAGCGGTTCAAGCTCCTGAGAAACGAGAATAACGAGGCAGTTAAGAAGTCCCCAAACGATGAAGTTCCACGCCGCGCCGTGCCACAGACCCGTCAAGAACCAAGTAACAATAGTTGCGAGATACACGGGGAGTCGCTTGCCAACTGCGTTACCGAGGTGTGCTCTGCTCCACTTTGAGAGCTTCATCATCGGCTTTGTGACAGACATCGGATAGAAAACGTAGTCGGTAAACCAGCTTCCCATCGTGATATGCCATCTGTTCCAATATTCCTTGGTAGAGCGCGATGAGAAAGGATGGTTGAAATTCTCTTTCAGACGAATTCCCATCATCTCGGCGATACCGATCGTGATATCGATGCCACCCGTGAAGTCCGCGTAGATCTCTACCGAGTAAAGCAGGATCAAGAGAAGCACGTAAACACCGTTATACGTCGCTGTGTCGCCAAGCATCGCCTTAATGACTATAAGTATGCGGTCGGCGATGACGAGCTTTTTGAAATATCCCCAAAGGACTCTCTGCAGACCGAACTTGAGCGACTTAGCCGAGAACGGATGAGGCACATAAAGCTCTGCGGCAAGGTCGGAGTGTCGCGAGATAGGACCTTGTGCAAGCTGTGGGAAGAAAGAGACGAAAAGCGCGAGCTTTGCGATATTCTTCTCTGCAAAGGTCTTTCCGCGGTAGACGTCGATAAGATACCCTGTGCTCTGAAATACAAAAAAGGATATTCCGAGCGGCAATATCAGATCGGGCACTCCTATCTTTTGTGCGCCGAAGAGCGTAATTATCGAATTGAGATTTCTTATTGCAAATCCCGTGTATTTAAGGACCGCGAGCATTCCGAAGTTGAGGAAGAGACCGAGCAACAAAAGATTAAATCTCTTTTTCTTCTCTCGTGCTCTGTATGCCTTTCTTGCCTCCTTGTCCATACTCTCTTTGTTCTGCGCCACGTACTCGTCTTCCTTCTCGCGCATACGCTCGATAGCGCGCGCCACGAAGAAGCAGGTCAGCGTGGTAAAGAGAATGAACGCGAAGTTCTCAAGTCCCGAGAAAGCGTAAAAGAAGTAGCTCGCGACGAGCAGAAGCGTCCATTGATATCTCTTTGGGAAGATATAATAGACGCCTATGAGTATCGCCACGAACAGAATAAATCCGTAAGACGTAAAAAGCATTTAGTTTATTATTCCTCGTCGAGTCTTGTGATAAGCTCCATAAGAGCTTCGGCGGAATTGAAGTTCTCGGGAACTATCTCCTCTGCGGGAATAGTTACATCAAACTCGGCATTGATCTCGGTGACGAGAGTGACTATATCGAGTGAATCAAGTATTCCGTCATCGATAAGCGAATCGTTATTCTCAAAATCCACCTCGGGATGCAGAGATGTGAGTATCTCTATAAGCTTTTCCATATCGTTCTCCTAAAATTATAACTTCTCGGCAATATCGCGCAGACCCTTGCGGTCTATCTTTCCGTTAGCCGTGAACGGAAGAACGTCGAGCTTCTCGACATGCGCTGGGATCATATATCTTGGCAGATAGGTCTGGAGCTCGCGAATGAGCTGATCTGTCGCCGCGTCTCCAACAACAAACAGAACTATGCGTTTAGCTTCGTTATCGTAAACACAGCACGCAGAGCGAACTCCCTCGCACTTATTTGCCGCGCTCTCGATCTCTCCAAGCTCGATGCGGTGTCCCATATGCTTGATCTGCGAGTCCTTGCGGCAAAGAAAGACGAGCTCGCCTCGCTCGTTTATTCTGCCGATATCGCCCGTTCTGTAGACAAGCTCGGGATATGCAGAATTGAGCGGATTTTGCACAAATGCGGCGGACGTCTTCTCAGGATCGTTATAATATCCCATCGTCACACAAGTGCCGCGGATGCAGATCTCGCCCTCCTCTGCTCTCTTGCCCTCCTCATCAATGAGAAGGATATCGGTGTTATCAAACGGTCTTCCTATCGGGATAGGCTCGTTCAGAGCGAGGTCGCGATCGGCTTTCCAATAGCAAGACATTCCTGTCGCCTCGGTAGGTCCGTAGAGGTTGTAGAAGGTCGCCATGGGCAGAGCCGCGCGCCACAGATCGTACTGCTTGCGCGGAAAGAGCTCACTTCCGAACGCGACGGTAGTAAGGTACTTCGGCACGTGGCTTTCAAGTGCGCCGAGCGAGGATATCTGCACGAGTGCGGAAACTACCCAACAGATCGTGTTGATCTTGTAGGTGTCAAGATACTCGATGAGCTTGACGGGAAAGAGGAAATTTCCTCTCGGGATGAAATAGGTGGTCGCTCCAAGCTTGAGCGTGGGCATTATCTCCTTGAGCGGTGCGTCAAAATAGAGCGGCGTCTGGTTGCCGAACACGGTCTCGTCACTAAACTCAAGTGCCTCGCAAAGAGCTTCCGTGTAATCTATTACCGATCTGTGACACGCAACGACACCTTTGGGAGTTCCAGTCGAGCCCGAGGTGAACGCTACGTAGATAGGGTCGGTGTCGCACTGCTGCGCGCGAACTCGATCAAGGCTATGCTCGTTGATCACGCAGTCGCAGATGTCGTCGTAGATAAGCACGTTCTCAACACCGAGCGCGCTTGCGATCTTTGCGTTTTTCTTATCACAGATCAGAGCTCTCGGAGAGAGCTTTTCGATTATAGCAAGCATTCTCGACTCGGGCATCTTCTCGTCGATGCACGCGTAAAAGCAGCCTGCGTAGTTGACTCCGAGGAATGCGGAGAGCACCTTTGGGTGCTTATCCATAATTATCGCGATCGGCTCGCGGAAATATCCGTTATCCGAGAGGTAGCTTCCTATTGCACGCGCCTTGGTGTAAAGTTCTGCGAAGGAAAGATCTTCCTTGCCGTTCGAGAAAGCGGTCTTACTCGGATAACGCTTGACGGTAGCTTCGAGATATTCAAGAATATTTTTCTGTCGCATCATTCAAGCTCCTCGGTAGCAATAGGCGGAAAGCCCGGTGCTTTGGTCATTTTGTAGAAATAATCTCCACCCTTTGATGTTCTATGGCTCTTAAGCTTAGCCTCGGTGATAAGGCAGGCGTTGTTGTCGGACTTGTCGCCGTTGAAATATCCGCTAAGTCGGGTAGCGTCGTAATAATACCACTTATCCGTGCCGCCGCTGCCAACGTTGACGATAGACCAGAAATGCGTTCCGTCGTCCTCAGCACCCTCGTAGTTCTCTGCTCTCTTGATGCCCATATTCTCGATACCGAAGTACTCAAAGAATGCCTTTGAGAGAGAGTAGTAAGTGTAGCAGTCACCCTCGTGTGTTTCCATTCCGCGAACTGCCTCCTCGAGCCAATCACTCTCCCACTTGCTTCGATCAATATTTGGGATATTAGACTCATCCGTAAAATAGATAGTCGACCTTGAGTTCACGTACGCGTATATTTTGCGCACCTGCTCGACCTTGCTCATATTCTTTGTAATTCCAAGATCTTCAGCGAGGAGTGCAATCTGCTCCATAAGAGTTTTATAGGAATACTCCTGCTTCTTGACCACGTACTTGAGCGTAAGATATGAAGCGTTGCCCGACGCGTCCTCGGCGACGTACTTGACGGTATAAGTTCCCTCTTTGTTGATATCCTCGTTATGCTCAAGGACAGAGATGGTGGGTGCCTCATCGGTATCGTCGGTGACGCTGACAAACTTCTTGAATGCGGGAGTATCACCGATATATCCGATAACTCCGCCGTTGAATGCTTCAAAGCCGTCGAGGTTGAAATTCTGGGTGATCTTGGGCGGAGTATCGTCGCCCGAGGGCTTTTTTGTGCCCCAACCGAACGCGAAGCTGAGCCCGAGTGTGAGGCAGAAAATGAGAAGCATAGCCGCAAATGCTATAAAGGTGATCTTAATGAGCGAAAAAACACTGTTTCTGTAGGACTGCGCGTCCTTTTGCATTCTTTCCTTATCGGAATTATATGACATCGGAATCCTCCGTAAATTCAAAAATATACATAATTATATTATACAACTTTATTCTCTCTTTGTCAACGGCAAATATGCCATCAAAAGCATTATTTTTTGATTATTTTACACAACATCTTGTGTATCGCTCGCCAATCGGGCGCGCTACGTCGGCAAAGTATCCGAGCGCGCGTATCTCCTCCGCCGTTTTCGATGCGATCTGCTCATCTTCAAAGACTCCGAATACCGACGGACCGCTTCCGCTCATCATCGCACATATAGCTCCGCGACTCTGCATAATGCTCTTGATCTCTGCCGCGATCGGTCGTTCTCTCAGCACGGGAGCTTCGAAGATATTGAAGATATGCTCCGCAAATGCGTACTTATCTCCGCTCTCAATTGCCATTCTGAGAGCTTTTGTATCTTTAGGTATGTACCCGACAAATCGATCAAACGTCTCGTCAAGCAGACGGTAGCCCCAAGGTGTTGAAACCCCCTCGCCGCCGCAAGCAACTACGAATATCAGGCTATCGTCAAGCTTTGGAAAACTATGAAGCATATCTCCCCTGCCGTCCGAAAAATGCGTGCCGCAAGCAACGCAGAAAGGCACGTCCGCGCCGAGTTTTGCGCCGAGCTCACATAGTTTATCTCTGCCGAGTCGTTCTCCAAATAGCGAGTCGAGCGCGACAAGCGTTGCCGCCGCATCCGCACTGCCGCCCGCAAGACCTGCCGCCATTGGAATATGCTTATCTATCACGATATGCGCGCCGCCATCTGCACCGACAGTCTCGAAATAGAGCTTTGCCGCGCGAACGGCGATATTCTTCTCGTCGGTGGGCACTCCATCTACGTTGCATTCCGCATCGAACACGGGCTCGCGCACGAGCGAGACGCTGACCTCATCGCACAGCGAGAGACTCTGCATTACCGTGTTTACAGAGTGGTAGCCGTCCTCCATTATCCCCGTTATATCAAGGTGGAGATTGATCTTTGCATATCCAAGTGCGGTCTTCATTTTCCTCGTCCTTCCAAAATTTTTTACCATAAAAATTATAACAAAAATTTTAACTTTTTTCAATAGTTATCCTATATATTTATTGTGCGAATGTAAATTTTTCTCTTTTTGAGCTTTTCCTCTTGACTTGACGGACAAATAAGGATAAAATATATAGGATATAATTTAATTTATGAAAAGAAGCTTGGCTTCGGAAAGGAAATAATATGGCAGAAGAAAACAAGAATATAAGAACGGGCGGTATCTCGGTCGATACCGAGCATATCTTCCCGATAATCAAAAAATGGCTCTACTCTGAAAAGGATATTTTCCTTCGCGAGATAGTTTCAAACGCATCAGATGCGGTCACAAAGCTTCGCAGACTTGAGTCTCTCGGCATACGCGAGTCAGGCGATGAGAAGTATTCTATCACCGTGCGCCTTGACGCAGACGCAGGAACGCTGACGGTCAGCGACAACGGTATCGGTATGAGCGAAGAAGAAGTAGACAAGTATATCTGCAGCATCGCTCTCTCGGGCGCGGTCGATTTTATACAGAAGTATGAAAGCGAGAGCACCGAGGGCTCGAAGAACGGAATTATCGGTCACTTCGGTCTCGGATTTTACTCATCCTTTATGGTAAGTGACTCGGTCGAGATAGAGACAAAGTCCTACACCGACGCACCTGCGGTACACTGGGTATGCAGCGAGAGCGGCGAGTACGAGCTCTCTGTCGGCAGCCGCACAGAGCACGGCACCGACATCATTATGCACATCAGCGAGAGCGAGTCCGAGTATCTCGTTAAGTCGAAGATACGCAAGATACTTGAGAAATACTGCTTGTTTATGCCGGTCGACATCTACTTTGAAGATGCTGACGACGAAAAGAAGGACGAAGAGCCTACTCCCATCAACGAGACCTCACCTCTGTGGCAGAAGAATGCATCAGACTGCACCGACGAGGAGTACAAGCAGTTTTACAGCAAGGTGTTCAACGACTACCGCGAGCCGCTCTTCCACATTCACATCAACGCTGATTACCCCCTCAATTTCAAGGGTATTCTCTATTTCCCCAAGCTCGCAAACGAGTACGAGACCATCGAAGGTCAGGTAAAGCTTTACTACAATCAGGTGTTCGTTGCCGACAATATAAAAGAGGTTATTCCCGAGTACCTGCTTATGCTCAAGGGCGTGCTTGACTGCCCCGAGCTTCCTCTTAACGTATCGCGCAGTTATCTGCAGACCAACACCTACGTTTCCAAGCTCTCTGCTCACATCGTCAAGAAGGTTGCGGACAAGCTATGCTCGCTTTGTAACAACGAGCGCGAATCCTATGAGAGCATCTGGCAGGACATCGCTCCCTTTATCGAATACGCATCAATGCGTGACAGAAAGTTCTACGACAGAGTCAAGGGCGCGCTTCTTGTGACTCTCACCGACGGCTCTAAAATGACCTTTGAGGAGTATCTTGAATCAGCTAAGGAGCTTCACGAAAACAAGGTCTACTACTGCACCGACAAGGCACTTCAGGCGCAGTATATTGCTATGTTTGAGTCCGAGGGCATTAAGGTAGTTACCTTCGAGCGTCCGATCGACGTTCAGTTTGCATCGGTTGCCGAGCAGTATATGGAGGGCGTTAAGTTCTGCAGAGTCGACGCTGACGTTGCAGATATGCTCAAGTCGGATGACGATGCTACCGAGCTTGATTCTCTCAAGTCGCTCTATAGCGAGATCCTCGGTGAGAACGCGAGCATAGAGTTCTCTTCTCTCAAGGACGAGAGTGTTCCCGCTATCCTTACGGTCAGCGAGGAGTCGAGACGAATGGAAGAGATGATGCGTATGTACAACGCGGGAGCAGAATATCCGATCGAATACAAGCTCACGCTCAACACAGCTTCTCCTCTCGTCAAGAAGCTTGACGGTATGATAGAGAGCGATCACGATAAGGCAAAGCGCGTAGCTTCCTATGTATACAAGCTTGCACTTCTCTCGCAAAAGAAGTTCAGCGCGGAAGAGATGCAGGAATTTATGCGTGAGGGCGTTGCGCTCATGCTCGAGCTTTGAGTATGCACTCGAATGATAAGCTCGCGATCCTGCTTGACAATCTCAAGATCTGCGACGGGCGTACAGCACGCGACTTTGAGCAACAGAATATCTGTCTGTACGAGATCGCTACACAGCTCTGCGAGAGCTCGGACAGCATTGAGCCTGCCGAGCTCGTCACGCGCTTTTTTGAGCTGACGGGAGCGCAATCACTCGCAGATGCTATTTTGATCTGCTCCGCGCTTATCTCGCATCCGTCCTTTATTGAGCCTATACGGCACGCAGTCTCGGTCGGTCACGACGAGCAGACGCCTGCGGGATCTCACTCGAGGATCGCATACACAAAAAACAAATACAACGACCTTGCGTTCGAAAGCTTTTCCGAGAAGATAAACGGTGCTCGAGCACACTATACCGCCTCGCTCGCGGACGCTTGCGAGGCGGTCAACGACGGCGAGTGCGAATTTTGCATCCTCCCCGTGCGCAACAGCATCGACGGAAGGCTCTGGGGCTTTTACTCAATGCTCGACCGCTACGGGCTCAAGATCTGCTCGATATGCAGCGTTGAGTCGCTCGACGGTATCAGTTCGACAGATTACGCGCTGATCGGCAAGTTCTGTCCCGAGCCGACCAAGAGAGTACAGAATGTCTCTCGGTACATATTTGAATTCTCCGTGCTGTCGGAAAACGGAGATTTTATATCCGAGCTTCTGCATGCCGCAAATCTTTGCGGAGCCACACCGCTGTTTATAGACTCGCGCCCCGTTGAGTACGATGTGCAGCTTTGCAGATATATCTTCAGTTTCTATACGGAAGCTAAAGACTCTCTTCTGCTTCGCTTGTTGCTTGTAACTCACTACGATTCCTATTCACCGATAGGACTTTATCAAAAGAATTAGAATTATTTATACATCAAGGAGAAATTTATGGATAAGATCACTTATAAGACCTCCGGCGTTTGCTCTCGCAGCATCGACATCGAGATCGAGGACGGCATCGTCGTCAGCGCAAAGTACACAGGCGGTTGCCACGGAAACACTCAGGGAATTTCGGCTCTCGTCGCAGGAATGAGCGTTGACGAGGCTATCAAGCGTCTTTCGGGAATTCGTTGCGGTTTCAAGGAGACATCCTGCCCCGATCAGCTTGCTACGGCTCTTAAACAGTACAACGCAAGCAAGTAATGTGACAAAAGCAGCCGAAAAATTCGGTTGCTTTTGCTTTTTTAAGAAAAAATATACAAAAACATATAAACTTTTTGTGAAATTTTCATATTTTTTTGCTTTTTGCCTTGACAAATTCTTTTTTTATGGTATAATAGCTATATCAATCGATGTAAAAACATCGAAATTTACTATTTTGGGAGAAAAACCGCTGTGGATAACTGCGATAGTGACGGTAACTGTCGAAGTACATATATAAAACGTTCGGATGCATAACCTGCGTATTTTTGGCAAATTTCGTCGCCAAAGGGCTCAGGCTATGCTTTTTTGCGTTTTTATAGACTTTAGTACAGTGAGTTTCACACCGGCTCTGCCCAGCAGCTCTCAAACAATATTTTTAAGGAGTAAAATATGCCTGACGGGAGTACCCTGAAAATCGTTATCATGATCGTTCTTATCGCATTCTCTGCTTTCTTCTCTGCAAGTGAGACTGCGTACACCTCTTTCAACCGCGCTAAGATGAAAAATCTTGCGTCCGAGGGAAACAAGCGCGCCGCAAGGACGCTCAAGCTTGCTGATAATTACGATAAGCTTCTTTCCACCATACTCGTTGGAAACAATATCGTAAATATCTCGCTTTCCTCGATCGCTACTATATTCTTCGTTGAGTGCCTTGCAGAAACGACTCTTGCTTCTGCGGCAGCAGGTATTTCGACCGCAGTAATCACCGTAGCCGTTCTGATCTTCGGTGAGATCTCGCCGAAGAGTCTTGCTAAGGATCACGCCGAGGGACTTGCGATGGCTATCGTAGGAATCCTTCGCTTCTTCTCCATTATCCTCATGCCCATCAACTGCATCTTTATGCTCTGGAAGAAGATCCTCACAAAGATCTTCAAGGCAAAAACTGTTGATACTGTCACCGAGGGCGAGCTTCTCACGCTTGTAGACGAGGCTCACGAGGACGGAAGCATTGATGAATACAACAAAGAGCTTATTGAGAACATTTTCGATTTCGACGACCTCTCGGCAGGAGAGATAGCTACGCACAGAACCGAGCTCACACTTCTCGACAGCTCCGACGATATGGACGAGTGGGATCGCACTATCATCAACAGCAGATATTCCAGATACCCCATCTGCGGTGAGAGCATTGACGATATCATCGGTATACTTGATGCGCGCAACTACCTCAGACTTGAGGACAAGAGCCGCGAGAACGTTATGGCGACCGTAGTAACACCTGCTTACTTCGTTCCCGAGGCTGTCAAGGCTGACGTTCTCTTCAAGAATATGCGTGAGCATAAGGAATCGCTTGCTGTCGTACTTGACGAGTACGGCGGACTTTACGGTATCGTTACGATGACCGACCTTGTCGAGTGTCTTGTCGGAGAGTTTACTCAGCCCGATGACGACGAGGAAGAAATCGAGAGCATCGAGGTGCTTGAGGACGGCTCTTGGAGAATTGCGGGAAGCGCGTCTATTTCCGAGGTCGAGGAAGCCATCGGCGTTAAGTTTGAGGATAGCGACTCGGATACATTCAGCGGCTTTGTGCTCGGTCTTTACGGCTCGGTACCCGAGGATGGCGCAAGCTTTGAGCTCTCTACCGACGTGCTCGACATTCATATTGAGGACATCAAGGATCATAAGATAAACCGCGCAGTCATTACTCTGCACGCTCCCGAATCCGAGGAAGAAAAAGACGCCAAGGATGATAAGGAGAAAAAAGATAAGGATAAAGATAAAGATAAAGATAAGGACAAGGATGGCGAAAACGCTGAATAAGCTATCCTCTGTATCCGCGTAGGAAGGTCAAATGAAAAAAAATCCAAAATTATTCAAGAAGGGTGATCATCACTATTTGAAGATGATGGGCGTGATCTTCGCGTCAATTCTCTTCTTCGTGGTAATCTCCAATCTCGGTGTCGTGCTGGGAGCCTTTGAAAAGCTTACAGACGTTTTTATGCCGCTTACTCTCGGTCTTGCGATAGCTTTTATCGTAAATATGCCTCTAAAATTCTTTGAGAACAAGGTTTTCGGCAAGCTTACGCGCAAAAACGGTAAGATATGGCACAAGATAAAACGCCCGATATGCCTCATTCTCAGCTTTGCTATCATTTTCTCTGTCATCATACTGTTACTCTCTTTCGTAATTCCTGAGTTTATCAAGACATGCGAGAAATTCTTCAAAGCACTTCCCGCTGCGATGGCAAATATCAGCGCAACAGTCAGCGGTTGGCTCGAGGCACTTCACCTTTCATCAGGGCTCGGACCGATCAATATCGACTGGACCTCGATAAGTAACTGGGCACTAGATCTTATATCAAAAAATCAAGAACAGATCACAAACGGTGCGCTCGGATTTGTCACAGGCCTCTTCACATCTCTTCTTAATATCATTCTCGCCGTAGTTTTCTCTATATACATTCTTGCATCCAAGGAATCACTCGGTAGACTTATGAAGAGCTTTATCTATTCGATTATGAAGCGCGAGCGAGCTAAAAAGCTTATCTCTCTCGTGGTCCTCTCGAGTAAGGCATTCTCGGGATTTATCTCGGGACAGTGCATTGAGGTCGTTCTTATAGGTGTTCTCTGCTTTATCGGTATGCTGATATTCAAGATGCCATACGCTATTATGGTTTCCTGCATTATCGCGTTTACCGCTTTCATCCCGGTCTTCGGTCCGTTTATCGGTACGGCGATCGGCGCCTTCCTCATTCTTATCGAAAGTCCTATCAAAGCACTTTGGTTTATAATATTCATCATAATCCTTCAACAGCTTGAGTCCAACATCATCTATCCGAAGATCATGGGCAAGCACGTAGGTCTCCCGGGTATTTGGGTGCTTATCTCTGTCACCATCGGCGGCGGACTGTTCGGCATTCTCGGCATTATCACCAGCGTTCCGATCTGCAGCGTGCTCTATACCCTGTTTGACAGATGGATCAAGCGCAGACTTGAGGAGAGAAACATCTGTCACCGCACGATGTCACACGACTCGAGCGAACCGAAATCTATCATTGACGAGATGAGTTTCTATGAATTTCAAGCCGAATACGAGGATGATTACGTTGATGACGACGACGTATATACCGACGACGGCGAGGTTCGCAAGATCTATGATACGCCCGATGATGACACCCCGAACGTCGAATCAGACTCAAACGAGGATATCACGGTCGAGGATCAAAGCTCGGACGGTGAAAATTAAAATACAAGCGGAGGCGCAAACGTCTCCGCTTTATTTTGAAAAATTTACATATTGTACTTGAAAAAATCACGCATTTGTGTTATATTGTTTGGGCAGACTATGAAAGGATAACTTGAATTATGGATATAAAAAAGCTGATCAAAAGGGCGATATGCGCCGCTTGCGTTTATTTTACGGTCATATGTGCGGTGTATATGCTCTGTATGTTGATAATAACTCCAGGTGAGGACTCGCCGGCGGTCGAAGCCGAGAGAGTTCTGCTCTTCTTTATGTTCTCTCTTTTGTGGGCAGGTGCTGATGCGCTCAGATCGGTAAAGGCGATAAATGCGGTGCTCGGCAGAGTGCTTCATTTCGTGATCTGCTGCTTCGCGTTCTACTCCTGCTTTATGCTCCCCGTCGGAATGGGCGGCGCGAGAGTTCTTGTCGGAATAGTGATATTCTCGATCGTCTATTGGGTAACCGTCGGGCTCAAGAGCTTCTTTAGCTCCAGACTCAGACGAAACCGAGAGCAGAGCGAGGAGTACGTCGGTCAGTTCAAAAAGAAATAAAATTTCCTCCGTGATCCAAGCTATCAAAAACTTGAATCACGGAGGTTTTTATGTTAAAACGGTTGCTTTTTTTCTCATTATTCATTCTAATAGCTTTTACGTTGATCACGTCCTGCTCTCAAAAAGAGCAGGACGCTGCCACAGACTCCGTATCGGAGGACGGGAGCGAGCTATTGGAAGAAAACACGGACGGTAAGCTCGGCGCTTTTCTTGAGGAGAGCACCGACGCGGGTGAAGAATATATAAATTCATTCATTTTTTTAGGTGAGTCTACCACCTATCATCTCAAGAGTCGCGGCGTGCTTTCGGGTGGAAGTGATACCACGCAGGTATGGGCGCCCAAGAGCGGCACGCTGATGCTGTCTCCGTCTGTCTCAGAGTGCAGAATAGTTTATCCTGAGACAAATGAGGAGCTCGATCTCGGTGAGGCACTTACTCGCAAACAACCGAAATTTATGCTGCTCACATTCGGTCTTAACGGCGCAGGTACGAACATTTCCAAAGGCGAGGACTACTTCAAGCGCATATATTCGAGACTGATCGATACTATAGCAGAACATTCTCCAAACACCACAGTGATACTTCAATCCTGCTTCCCTATCGGCAAAAATATGGACGTTTCTGCGTTTGATGTCGACGTGGCGACGCTAAACGGGTATATCGACAGACTCAACGAATGGACGGGCGAGCTTGCGGAGGAGCGAGGAGTTGCGTTTCTCAATTCAAGCTCAATATTCAAAGGGCAAGACGGATTTCTGCGCCCCGAGCTTCAGGTTGGTGACGGATATCACCTCAGCGCCGAGGCTTACAGAAAGATGCTCGCGTATATGCGCACGCACGCGTGTGAGGCAGATCAATGAAGCGAGTTATTATTCTTTCACTTCTCTGCCTCGTTTTTTGCTCTTGCGCAGCGGGAGAATATTCTGACTCACTTGATAGCAGAGAGCTCGCAAAGCAGCTCACGGGCGAAATTTCGGAGTTTGGGGAATATGTTGAGTATGACGACGATGAGATAAACGATCTGCTCGGGCTTTCTGCGGATGGGTGTGATGTAAGTGTGATATATTCAAAGGATTCCGACGATCAAGGCGAAATAGGTATCATACGCGCCGCGAGTGAAGCTGATGCAAAAGAAGTTCTGTATGAGGCGCAAGAATATCTTGAACAGATGAGAGTTGAGCGGCGCGCGTTCGTCGAGAGCTATCTACCGCGCGAGCTATCTAAGCTCAGCTCAGCAGAGGCACGAAGATTTGGCTCTTACGTGATATACACGATACTTGAGAGTGAAAAAGCAACGCTAGTTTTTGACAAGGTTGAAGAGGCTCTCAAAACCGCATAAACACAAAAAAAACACCCGAAGGTGTCTTTTTTTGTGTAGTTTTAGAAAAGTTAGATCTTTTCCTTAACCTTGGAAGCTTTACCAACTCTGTCTCTCAAGTAGTAGAGCTTTGCTCTTCTAACCTTACCGGAACGAACAATGTCTACCTTAACAACGTTGGGAGAGTGGATCGGGAAGGTCTTCTCAACGCCACAGCCGTAAGATACGCGTCTTACGGTGAATGTCTCGGAGATTCCGCCGCCGTGCTTAGCGATTACGGTGCCCTCGAACATCTGGATTCTCTCGCGTGCGCCTTCCTTGATTCTGTTGTGGATACGGACGGTATCACCAACGTTTACGACCGGGATCTCGGTCTTAAGCTGCTCGTTTGTAAAAGCCTGAAGTAAGTTGTTCATCTTTCAGTCCTCCTTAAAAATCCGGGTATTCATGCAGAGCTTCGCAGCGGACTACCCTTTTATCTTGCGTTTTACGCACATTACATCATATTATACCACAGATCGATTTAAAATGCAATACCTTTTTTAAATATTTTTTGATTTTTTACCTAAAAATTTCTTGAGAATTCCTATCACCGTCGAAAAGATCTCCTTACCGTTATAAAGCGCAAAGATCGCGACGATCACGAGCTGAATGATAACACGGTGAGTGAAATTCGGAAGATCGAGAAGCATCAGAACAGTCTGCGCGATTATCAGGACTGTATTTATAACAAGTCTCGGAATGCAGAGGCTGAATTTCAGATACTTCGAGGTATCTATCGCTCTTATGACGAACGCGGCCATATAGCTTATCGCGGTTGCGACCGCCGCACCCATCGCGCCAAAGCTTGGAATAAGTGCAAAATTGAGAACTATATTGGTCAGCGCACCGACGCTTGCTGTCACGAAGGATCGCATACTTCTCTTCTCGAGGAAATACACGCTTCCCATAAATGCCGAGAATGCCGAGAATATCATCGCGATGGCAAGCACGGGAACGTACTTCCAGGAAGAATAATAGGAGTCGGCGAGCAAAAGAGTGGTCAATATCTTCGAGCCCGCAATCAGCACCGAAGTGCCCATAAACATTATTCCCATATAGTTTCGGTAGACCGTGCCGAAGAATTTGGCTCTTTCCTCTGGTTCTGAGTCGCTGACAGAGGAAAACTGCCAAGCCTCTATAAAGACTCCTCCCGCGAGCGAGATCAGCGTAGGAAGCTTATATGCCGCCGCGTAAAGTCCGTTCTCTGCCGCGCCTGAGAATGCGGTAACGATAAATCGGTCGCTCGCCGAGGTTATCATCCACATCATCGTCGTGGGGATATAGGGTATGCTGAATTTAAGCATACGTGTAAGCAAGCCTTTCTCTTTTCTCTTGAAGGAGATATCGCGGTAGAGCCTGCAGATAAAGAATATTGCCACGGTAATGAGCGTATCCGCGACAGCCACCGACAGCACGTATCCGAGCACTCCGAGATCGAGCACGACGAGAAAAAGGACATTGAGCAATATCGTAAGCACGGTATTTACAATTCCCTGCAGTGCGAACGCTTTGGTCTTATCGCAGGCGCGAAGGTAATTCGCGCACACGAGGTGGAGATTTGCCGCGCAGATATAGAAGAGTATCAGCCACACGTAGCCGTCGTAGATATCCACAAGTCGCAAAAGCTGAATGATAGCCGCGAGCGGCAGAATGCCGATCACCACTACCGAGAGTGCGGTCGTGAACACTTCCTTACGGCTCTCGCCCTTAGTGTCAAGAGCGAAACGGAAAAGTCCGTCCGCAATACCGAGAGCGGCAAGCGGAATGAGAAGATTTGCGGTCTGTGTCAGTATGTCCGCCGTACCGAATTGCTCAGTCGAGAGCAGCAAGGTATAAAGCGGCATAAGTAGGAAAACAAGTACCTTTGAGATAAAGGTACCTGCTCCTAAAATTGCAGTATTCGAGAGTAACTTCGTATACTTGCTCATAGATCAATCACAGTTCTCCCAGTTGTGATAAACGTTCATTACGTCATCATCATCCTCGAGCTTTTCAATAAGCAAGCCCATGAACTTGATATCATCCTCGGTCTCGAGCGTTACGTAGTTAGAGGGGATCTTATCCTTCTCTGCCGATGCGATGGTGTAGCCTGCAGCCTCGAGAGACTCCTTGACTGCGTAAAGATCGTCGGGCTCGGTGTAGATCTCAAATACCTCTCCCTCGGATGCGAAATCCTCAGCGCCTGCCTCGAGTGCGGTCTCCATAAGCTTATCCTCGTCGATATCCTCGTCCTCGTTGGAGATGATGATAACGCCCTTTTCGGTGAAGAGATAGGATACGCAACCTGTCTGGCCCATATTTCCGTGGTACTTGGAGAAATATGCTCTTACGTTACCTGCGGTACGGTTACGGTTATCGGTAGTAGCCTCGACGATAACTGCGATACCTGCAGGACCGTAGCCCTCGTAAACTACCTCCTCGTAGTTCTCACCTGTAGATCCGAGTGCCTTCTTGATGGTTCTTTCGATATTATCGTTAGGAACGTTGTTGGACTTTGCCTTGAGGATAAGGTCACGAAGCTTGGAGTTAGAAGCGGGATCTCCGCCGCCCTCCTTAACTGCGATAGTGATCTCCTTACCGATCTTTGTGAAGACCTTAGCTCTCTGCGCGTCGGTCTTTTCCTTCTTGTGCTTGATATTCGCCCATTTGCTGTGTCCGGACATAATTTTACCTCTCTATATTAACTAATTAAATTTTTTCTGTTTTAGCAAGGCAGATAAGACCAAATGCGTTACCTAGTACGGTCTGTGCTGCACGTGTGAGTGCAAGTCTGGTATTTCTTATCTGCTCGTTCTCTGCTCCGAGTATGGAGCAATTGTGGTAGAAGCGGTTGTAAGCGCCTGCAACGTCGAGGATGTATCTCGTAACGATCGAGGGCTCATAAGCCGCGATAGCCTCACGTACGACCTCTTCAAAGCGAGAGAGCGTCTTGAGAAGCGCGGTCTCATCCGCAGTCGTGACAGAGAGCTCTGCGCTCATATCGAGCTCGGGAGATTTTGCAAGCACCGAGCAGGTACGCGCGTAGGTGTACTGAACGTAAGGTCCCGTGTTACCCTCGAAGCTGAGCGCATCCTCCATCATAAAGTTGATGTCGCGGATACGGTTGTTCGAGAGATAGTAGAATACTATCGCGCCAACGCCGACAGCCTCGGATACCTTATCCATATCGGGCAGGTCGGGGTTCTTTTCCTTCATTATCGATTCGACCTTAGCGATCGACTCAGCGAAGAGATCGCGCAGAAGGATGACGTTACCCGTTCTCGTCGCGAGCTTCTCTCCGTTAATACTTACCGTGCCGTAAGGAACGTGGACCAGCTTATCGAACCACTCGTATCCCATCAGCTCAACGACCTTGAACCACTGTGCGAAGTGCAGGCTCTGACCTGCGCTCGTAACGTAGATCATCTTATCGAAATCGTAGGTCTCCTTGCGGTATACAGCCGCCGCGATGTCTCTTGTCGGATAGAGCGTCGAGCCGTCGCGCTTGAGAATAAGGCAGGGTGTCATTCCGTAGGGTTCGAGATCTACGATAGATGCGCCGTCGTCGATCTTGAGAAGTCCCATATCGCGCAGTTTCTGAACCTGCGCAGGCATTTTATCGGTATAGAAAGACTCGCCCTTGTAGCTATCGAATTCGATGCCGAGCTGCTTATAGGTCTTCTGATACTCGGCAAGGCTGATATCGACGAACCAACGCCAGAGCTTGATATTCTCCTCGTCGCCGTCCTCGAGCTTGCGGAACTCTGCTCTTGCCTCGTCGGCGAGTGCAGGATCATCGTTTATAGCGTTGTTGATCTTAACGTAAAGCTCAACGAGCGCGTCAACTCCGCCTGCTTCGATCGCCTCTGCGTTGCCCCACTTATGATAAGCAACGATGAGCTTACCGAACTGAGTTCCCCAGTCGCCAAGGTAGTTGATACCAACGCATTTATATCCTGCGAACTCGTGGAGCTTCTTGAGCGAGTGTCCGATCATCGTCGTTCCGAGGTGACCGATGTGGAAGGGCTTTGCCACGTTGGGCGAGGAATAGTCGAGAACTACCGTCTTGCCCTGCCCCATCTCCGTGGGCGCTCCGTACTTCTCGCCCTTTTCTGCTACCTCGCCGACGACCTTACCTGCAAGGTATGCGCCGCTAAGGTAGATGTTGAAATATCCGTTGAGAGCCTCCGCACGCTCCACACAGTCAGCCTCAAATCTTTCTGCAATAGTAGCCGCGATCTTGACGGGTGCCATTCTGAGAAGCTTGCTGAGCTTGAAGCAAGGAAGTGCGAGGTCGCCCATCTTTTCGTCGGGCGGATACTCGAGCATTTCGCGGACGGTCTCTGCTTCGATAGCCGCATCCGCATTTATAGTCTTAAGGATCTCTGCGATCTTTGCAGAGATAGTCGATTTGATCGTGATCATTAAAACAACTCCTGATTTATCTTTTTACAACTTTATAATTATACTACAAGAAGGGATATTTTTCAAGTCCTTATCCCGAATTTATCAAAATTTAGGTCAATAATTTTCACCCTCGGCTATCATTTCTCTCGCCGCCGCGATCTGCGCGTCGGTTATTTCAATTCCGCCGAGAATTCTTGCGATCTCCTGCACGCGCTCCTCGCGGTCAAGATATCTCACCGCGCTCTCGGTCCTGCCGTCCTTCTCGCTCTTCGAGACGAAGACGTGCGAGTTTGCCAAGGAAGCGATCTGCGCCGAGTGAGTCACGCAGATCACCTGCGCGTCTCTGCCGATCTCTTTGAGCTTGATACCGACCTTTCTCGAGGTCTTGCCCGAGATACCCGCATCGATCTCGTCGAAAATGACGGTCTCAATTCCGTCCGAGAGGTTGAGCACGTTTTTGAGCGAGAGCATTATTCTTGCAAGCTCGCCGCCCGAAGCGATCTTTGAGAGCGGCATAAGCTGATCTCCGACGTTGGTGCAGATGAGGAATTCGACCTCGTCACATCCGTGCGCGTTGAGCTGTGAGCCGCTTCCAAGTGAGATCTCAAATGTGACCTTGGGCATATCGAGGAATGCGAGCGTCTCGGTGACGCTTGATCTGAGTCCGTGCGCGGCTTTTCTTCGCCTTGCCGAAAGTTCTCTTGCGAGTTCTCGTGCACGCACCCTGACCTTTTCGAGCTCGTCCTCAAGCTCTGCCTTTCGGTCGTCTGCGTTATCTATAAGCTCGAGCTTTCTGGCGGCATCCGCTCTGAATTCGAGCACCTCTGCCACGGTCGCGCCGTATTTGCGCTTGACTCGCTCGATCGCGGCAAGTCTACCCTCAGCTTTATCAAGCCTTGCGCTCGGGTCACCGTCGCCAATATCCGAAAGTTCTGCGGCGCTTGCGGCGATATCCTCAAGCTCGTATTTCACTTCTGCAAGCCTTGCGGCAAGTTTCTCTGCCTCAGGTATCGCATCAGAAATAGATTCAAGCGCGCCCGACGCTCTGTCGGTAAGGTAGATAGCGCCCATCCCCTTGCCGCCCTCAAGTGCCTTCTGAACGAGCAGGCAACATTTGTTTATGCGCTCAGCCGCACGAAGCTTTGCGACGAGCACCTCAAGTGCCTCCTCTTCGCCCTCGCGGAGCTTTACGGAATCGATATCCTCGATCTGAAAAGCGAGCATCTCGCGAAGTCGGGTCTGCTCTCGCGCGTCCTTAGAGATAGAGTCTATCTCGTTCTCAATATGGAGCATCTGCCGATAGACCTCAGAGTATTTCCCGTGCAGCTCTCCGTTCTCTGCGTATGCATCGAGAATCTCTACGTGATAGAGCGGATCGAGCAGTCTGAGATTATCGTTCTGTCCGTGTATACCGAAAAGCCTCGTTGCCGCCTCACGAAGCAGAGTGAGCGTGACGGGCTTGCCGTTGATACGCGCCGAGGATGAGCTTTGAGTTATGGCTCTCGAGATCAGCAAACTGCGATCATCAAGTAAAAATCCCATTTCCTCAAGATCTCGGCAGATATCCTCGCTAAGCTCCGAGAAAAGTGCCGTGACCTCTGCTCTGCTCTCGCCGTTGCGTATCAGCTCCTTATCGGCTCTGCTGCCGAGCAATAGGTTGAGGCTATCGATTATTATTGATTTACCCGCTCCGGTCTCACCGGTAAGCGCGGTCAAGCCGTGGCAAAGCTCCAAGTCAAGCGTTTTGACGACGGCTACATTCTCAATATGAAGAGACTGAAGCATAGGCTCTCCTTTCTACAGCTTATAGGTGAGATCAGAAGGTCTTCATCAGCTCAGTCAGCGTGCGGCTGAGCTCCGCCGAGCTTTCCTCATCTCTCGTTATGATTATTATGGTATCGTCTCCCGCGACGCAACCGAGAATGCTGTGCATATTGAGCGCGTCAACGCCCGATGCGACTGCGTTTGCAAGTCCGGGATAGGTCTTGATGACCACGTTATTGAGCGAATAGTCGACCTGAATTATCGAATCTACCATCGCATTGTTGAGTTTAACACTTCCCGTGTGCTGCCTTGCGGTGTTTACAGCGTATCTGTAAGTTCCTCTCGCGGTAAGTGTTTTTGTGAGCTTAAGCTCCTTGAGGTCTCTTGACACCGTCGCCTGCGTGACCTTGAATCCATCCTCGAGCAGACGAGTCATCATATCCTCCTGAGTCTCTATTTCATATTTTGAAACAAGCTCAAGTATTCTTGCGTGTCTTTGTGATTTCACTTGTTTTTACCTCGTTAAACAAATTTTTTCATTCGTATTTTTGAATAAAAGTCATCGTTCTTTATTCGGAGCAGCTTTGCTTTGAGTGCCGATTTAGTGATTATTGCGGTATCTCCAAAGAAAAGATCGAATGTGGCTCTGCCGTCGACCGTAAGGTGAAGCACCTTTTCTCTTACACAGATATTCTTGACCTCAAGCACCGCGCTGTCCGGGAAGATCAGCGGACGTGCGATCAGTGAATGCGGACAGATCGGAGTTACGCAGAAGCAGGAAAGCTTCGGATCGATGATCGGGCCGCCTGCCGAGAGCGAATATGCGGTCGAGCCGGTGGGTGTGGCGATAACCAGACCGTCTGCGCGATACTCGCTGACGAGTCTTCCGTTGTCCGAGAGCTGAAGATCTATGATCCTTGCGGTCGATCCGTTTGCTACCACCGCTTCGTTGAGCGCGTATGCCGTAAATTTTGAACTGCCGTTATTCGATCTTATCTCAACCCTGAGCATTGCGCGCTCGTCGAGATAGTACTCTCCCTCGAATATTTTTGCTAGCAGATCGAGCTCTGTCATCTCAAGTTCGGTCATATATCCGACGCGTCCCATATTTATTCCGAGTATCGAAATTGATGCGGGAGTGGCACGTCTTGCCGCCTCGAGCATTACGCCGTCGCCTCCGATGCCGATGACGAGATCCGAGGACTCGTACACCTCCTCAAGAGATATATAAACAAAGAACTTACGGTGCATATGCGCGCGCATTATTCTGTCTTTATATTGCAGAGGTATGTAGACCTTATCAACGAATTGCGATAGCTTATCCGCGACGGTTATAGCCGCCGTGAGCTTCTCTTGTATATTATAATTTGTGACTATTGAGATCTTTTTGATATCACTCATTATTAGCTCCCTTAAAGTGAGGTAATTCTCTTTATATATTTATCGTCGATCTTAGGCTCAACGCAACCTTTTTTGATAAAATACGCAAGGTACTCCTTGTTTCCGTCGCCGCCTTCAATAGGCGAGCGGATAAATCCTATGCAATCAAATCCATTCTCGACCGCCGAAGTTATGACACGCTTTGCGGCGAGAAATCTGTATGCTGCGCTCGTTACTATTCCGTTTTTGCCAAGCGCCGCCCTGCCCGCCTCGAACTGAGGCTTGACCAAACTTACGAAAATTCCGCCGTCAACAAGCACACGGCTGACCGAGGGGATTATGTAGGTCTGCGAGATAAAGGAGACGTCGGCGACCGCAATATCGCAGTATCCGTCGGTCGTAGCAAGATCCATCTCACGTGCGTTAAAATGCTCGATAGAGCGCACTCTGGGATCGTTCAAAAGACTTTCGTGAAGCTGACCGATTCCCGAGTCTACAGCCACGACCTCGCGCGCGCCTCTTTTAAGCAGGCAGTCGGTAAAACCGCCCGTTGATGCGCCGACGTCGACGGCTTTTTTATGATTTACGTTGATCGCGAAGGCATCGAGTGCCGCCTCGAGCTTCATTCCTCCTCTGCTTACGTAGCGAAAGACCTGCTCGATCTTGACGTCGTGCTCGACCGTCTCGTTGATCGGTGCTGAGGATTTTTTGAGCTTTACGCCGTCGATAGTAACTGCGCCCGCATCGATAAGATCCTGCGCTTTTTTTCTGCTTTGGGTATAACCCGCGGCGTGAAGATAAACGTCTGCTCTCATTACATTATAAAGAACATAGCCGCGGCTACCGCGATGCCGAGAAGGAATCCCATAAATACTTGGAAGGGCGTGTGACCGACAAGCTCCTTAAGACCAGTGTTGATGTCCTCAGCCTTGCCCGAAAACAGCTCTTTTGTTATTCTGTTGAGTATTGTTGCCTGCTTTCCCGTCTCGTATCTTACACCAGATGCATCGATCATTACGATGACCGCCAGAACACCTGCGCACGCGAATGCCGCAGAACCGAACCCCTGAGAGAGTCCGACAGCGCAAGCAAGCGCAACTACTGCCGCCGCGTGTGAGCTGGGCATGCCTCCGGTGGAAAAAAGCAGAGTTGTCAGCGACATTTTTCTATTCTGAAAAACGCCGGTAAATATTTTTATTATCTGAGCCGAAAGCCAGGCGACTACCGCGCTCATCAGCATATAGTTCCCGAAAAAGTCTTTTACTGATTGCCAAAAAACGTCCATTTTCCCTCCGTGGTTATTTGTTTCTCTGCAGCAGATACCACGCAAGCTCGCGCAGGGTATCGCTGTTATCTATCGTTTCTATCTCCGCTATTGCTTGCTCTGTCAGGCGTTTTGCGTAATCCCTTACAGCGTCTATATCAAAGAAGCTCAAAAAAGTCGTTTTATTGTTGTCCTTATCCGAAAGTGTCTTTCCTACCACACTCTCGTCCCCGATAACGTCAAGCAGGTCGTCCACCGCCTGAAATGCCACGCCGATGGCTCTTGCATACGCGCAAACGCGAAGCGTTACCTCGTCGTCGACCTTCTTTCCTGCCGCAAGACAGCCGAGAAGCGCTGAGACCTCGATCATTTTTCCTGTCTTGAGCGAATGGAGTGTGAGAAGCTCGTCGAAGCTAAGCTCTCTTCCCTCGCCCTCAAGGTCGGTGACCTGACCGCCTATCATTCCTTCGTCACCCGCGGCATTCGAGAGCGCGGCTACTGCCTCTGCGAGCACGCTTGATGGTACGTTTGCCACTGTAAGCGCCAAAAACGCGTTAGTGAGAAGCGCATCACCCGCAAGTAATGCGTATGCCTCGCCGTATACCTTATGGTTCGACGGCTTACCGCGTCTGAAATCGTCATCGTCCATGCAAGGCAGATCGTCGTGGATGAGCGAGTATGCGTGTATCATCTCGACAGCCGCCGCAAAGGGCATTGACGCGCTAAGATCTGCGCCGAGCATCCTTGCGACCTCGTTGACGAGAAAGGCACGGATGCGCTTTCCGCCGCCGAGCAAGGAATACTTCTCCGCCTGCATTATTATACCGAGGCATCCGCTCTCGCTCTTGTTCTCAAAGAAGTCGGTAAGTGCATTCTCGGTCAGCTCGCAATTCTTTTTGAGTGCAAGCTCAAGTGAAGTAAATTCGGTCATATTCATTAGTTATCCATAGGAGCGATATCACGCTCAACAAGCTCGCCGTCAGCAGATGTCGCGAGCATCTTTATCTTTCTTTCGGTAGCTTCGAGCTTGGAGTTGCACGCCGCCGTGAGCTTAACGCCCTCCTCGTAAAGAGCAAGCGCGCGCTCAAGCGTTACGCCCTCGCGCGAGAGCTCCTCGCAGATGGCATCAAGGCGCTTCATAGCCTCCTCAAAGCTTAATTCATTTTCCTTCATAATATCCCTCTATCAGTTACTTTTTATATCCGTGATTCTCGCTTTTGCCTCGCCGTCAGAGAGCACAATGCTTATTTCGCCGTCAAGTGTAAGCTCGTCCACAGAGCTTACTATCTTTCCTTCCCCGTTCTTTGTAACGCTGTATCCGCGACCAAGCACCGCCAAAGGATTGATAAGCGAGAGAGCCTGCGCCGTGGCAGAAAGTCTGTCTCGGCTGTTTTTGCAGATACCGCTGATCAGACTCTGTAAAAGCTCTGTCTTATAGGTCAGCGTTTGTCTGTCGCTTGCAAGTCTTGCGGCGGGCGAGCAGAGTTCAAGCCTCTTTGCGTTCATCAAAAGCAGATTTTTCTTCTCTGCGACGGTGCGCGCCACCCTGCCCGAGAGCCTATCGCTCGCATCCGCAACTCTTTGCAGATACTCAACTCTGTCGGGCACCGCGAGCTCAGCCGCCGCCGAGGGCGTAGGAGCGCGGCAATCGGCGACGAAGTCGCAGAGCGTGAAATCTGTCTCGTGACCAACCGCAGAAATCGTCGGTATCGCAGATGCCGCAAGCGCGCGAATGACTCGCTCGTCGTTGAACGCCCACAGATCCTCGATAGATCCGCCGCCTCTGCCGATGATTATTACGTCGCAGGCAGAATAAGCATTGAGAAGCTCGATAGATCTGCACAGCGACTCGGGTGCGCCTTCACCCTGAACAAGCGAGGGGCAAAGCAATATCTTCGCCGCAGGCCATCTTCTGCCCGTGACGTTTATCATATCTCTTATCGCCGCTCCCGTGGGAGAGGTAATGATTCCTATACAATCGGGTATCTTAGGAAGAGCTCTCTTACGCTCGGGAGCAAAGAGTCCTTCTTCCATAAGCTTTTTCTTGAGTCTCTCGTACTCAAGCTGAAGCGCACCTATTCCGTCGTCGACCATAGCCGAGACGTAGATCTGGCACTTTCCGCTCTTTTCGTACATAGAAATTCTTCCGTACGCGCGGACTCGCATACCGTTTCTCGCAGTAAAGCGCATAGTCGATGCGGTGGAGCGGAACATTACCGCCGACAGCTCTGCTTCCTCGTCCTTGAGCGTGAAGTAGAGGTGTCCGCTTGAATGGTATTTGAGGTTTGATATCTCACCGATAACACAAACGCTTGAGAGGAGCGCGTCGTTATCCATCAGCATCTTTACGTAGCGGTTAACCTCTCCGACCGAGAGCGCATCGTCGCGCTGATCGAGTGTCATAGCTCCGAAGTTCATCTATCCACCTCCGCGATAGCGCGTAATCTTGCAAGCAAAGCCACTCCTGCCGCGTTATCTGCCGAGAACTCAGGCTCAGAGAAGAGCGCGTCGCGTCCTTTTGCTAAAGACGGGCGCATAAGTTTATTCGACATCACGCCACCTGCGTAAAGCACAGGCATATCTCCGTATTTTTCGAGTATCTGCGAGGTCATCTCGCACAGCGTTCTGCAGATAAAATCAAACACGAATGCCGCCACCGCCTGCTTGTCCTCGGTATCCTTATACATCTTTGCCGCAATATTCTCAACTCCCGAGAGACTGCAACAGCCGTCACTTACGCACACGCGGCGCTTCTCGATCTTGCCCTCGTATGCCGCCGCCAAGCTTTCAAGCTCGCGTCCGCAAGGAAAATCGAGCCCTAACGCCACACCGACGCGGTCGATCGCCTGTCCTGCGTTGATATCCTTCGTCTCTCCGACAAGCTGAATATCAAAATCGCTCTTGTCTTCATTCGGAGTGACGAGGAGTGCCTCGGTAGTACCGCCAGAGACATGAAAAGCGAGAAATCTGCCGCCAAGCAGTCTGTCGCTCTCACCCGAGGAATATGCCGCAGCCATAACGTGTCCGTGCTGATGCGAGGTCTTGTAAACTCTGAGTGCGCGCGACGCCGCAAACGACTCTGCCGCCGCTATTCCGCAAAGGAAGCACGGCATATAAGAGCCCTCGGCTCTTCTCGGTGTCGAAGACACACCTACCGCGATCGGTTCGTAGCCATCAAGCACGCTCGAAAGTCTTTTACAAAGTTCGGGGAGATTTTTGGTATGTGCAAATACCGCATCCGACTGTCTCAGTCCTCGCTCGCCGCTCTTGACCGGCAAGGGAGCTTTGAGATTTGCTATCACGCGTCCGTCGATATCGCAAAGTGCGATCGAGGTCGTGTAGTTGCTGGTATCGAACGCGACCACGCATTTTTTCTTATCAGTCATTTTTAGTCTTTCCCTCAGCCTCAAGCGCGCTCTTGATAGAGTTGAGAACTCCGTTCACGAATGCCTTTGCCTTGGGATCGTCAAATTTTTTGGTAAGCTCGATAGCCTCGTTGATAGACACGCTGTACGGGATATCCTCACAGAAAAGCATCTCGTAGACTGCGAGTCTCATAACCGAACGCGAAAGGCGGGTAAGTCTGTGAGTCTTCCAGCCGTTAGAGTTCGCGCCGATAAGCTCGTCGATCTTCTCCCTGTTTTCGCATACGCCGAAGTAGGCAGCTTTTATATATTCATCCTCGGGGATCTCGCGATTCTCAGTAGAAATTGCGAAGATCTCGCTCGAATTTTCCTCAGTCTTGAATTCTGTTTCGAAGAGCAGACCGACAACGACCTCTCTTGCTTCTTTTCTTTTAAGTGCGCTCATTTTGTAATTTTCCTTTCATCTGACAGATATGTCAAAAAGCCATTGGGCACAAAAATCCATATTAATTATATTATAAAACTTATTTGTCAAAAAGTCAAGGTAAAATGAATATTTTTCATAAATATTCATTCGTTTTTTGCATAAAAAAGCACCCGCCTTGGCGTACCTGCCGTAGAGCAGGTACGCCGGCTATGATCGCCTGCGGCGAGTTTAGAGTTATGATTGCCTTCGGCAAGTTATGATACACCTTCGGTGCAGTTTGAAGCGACAAGGCGATCATATCATAACGATTGCATTTTTGCGCAGCAAAATGCAAACTCATAACGGTGAGTGTGAGCGAGCCTCATCACTCATAACTAAAAATAGCATTTGTATCTTCAAATGCGGTGCTTCTCAAGAAAAAAGGACGAGGAATTTTCGCAATTCTTCGTCCTTTTGTTGTCGGTAGGTGGTATTCCGGTTAATTCTGCTCTATCGCAGATATCCCTTCGCGAGTGCCAAATTTAACATTCAGAACGTGAACTTTTCCCAAGGGAGTTCTGCGTTTGCCTTCTTGGTGAGGACGTCGTTGATGTGGAGCAGAAGCGGGAAATCATTTTTATCTACCACGCCCTTCTCTGCGCTCACAAGAATTGCTCTTGCAACGCGCTCCGCAACTACGAGCGATTCGAGCGTTACGCCGTTGAGCTCTGCCTTTGCTTCGTCGATGTTAAGACCTCTTCCGAGAAGGATGCCGACGAGTCTTGTACGTCCACCGTAAACGGTAACGTAAAGGTCGCCGAGACCTACCTTGAGGTTTTTGAGCGTGAGCGCGCCCTGGAAATCGAGAAGCTTATACATCTCCTCAACCGCCTGACCGAAAACTGCAGCCTGAGAATTGAAGTGAAGCTCGCTGTCAATTCCGAATTCCTTCTGGTTAAGACCGATGGTGAGCGCGATGCCGAGTGCGTAGCCGTTCTTGAGTGCAACTGCGCTCTCAATTCCTACAACGTCTGTGGTGATGCTAATGTGATAGTACTCGGTCTGCATAATAGCCTTGAGCTTTGCGAGAGTCTCAATATCGTCACCGCAGAATGCTACCTCGGTCTGATCGTGTGCGACAAGCTCGTAGCTTGTGCAAGGACCGCCGACTGCGTTGAGCGAGAGATTCTTGCCAAGCTTTTCTGCCTTTGCGCGCCAAAGATCAGGGTAAGTAAGAAGCTTGCCCTCGGGAGTATCCATAAGTCCCTTGGTTACGGTAAGAACGGGAATGCTTTCGGGAATGAGAGGAAGGATAACGTCGCCAAACCACTCAACGCCGAAGCTCGAAACGCCGCCGATGATCATATCAGAGCCATCGATAGCCTTCTCTACGTCCTCTATCTGATAGAACTTGAGTCCTGCGGGAAAGTCCTTTGTGAACTTGGGATGTCTGTTTGTTGCGATAGAGGTATTGATTATCTCGCGGTCAAGATGAGTACCTACAAGTCTTACCTCGTGTCCGTTCTCTCTTGCAGGAAAAGCGAGAGCCGAGCCCATCATTCCTGCGCCGATTATTGTTACTACAGCCATTTTAACTCCTTTTAGAATAAAAACAAGGGAGAATTGATCTCCCCTGTTTTATATATTCAAGATCAATTACTGATTGTTGGTGAGCTTTGCGATCTCTTCAGCAAAGTTCTCTTCTCTCTTCTGGATACCCTCGCCCTTCTCGAAACGGAAGAAGCCGGTGATCTTGATGTCGCCGCCAAGCTCCTTAGAGGTGTTAGCAACGTACTTGCCAACGGTTACGTCATCATCCTTGAAGTATTCCATATCGAGCAAGCAGTTGTTCTCGTAGAACTTGCCGAGCTTACCGATAACCATCTTCTCAAGAATGTTAGCAGGCTTGCCAGCGTTCTTGGGATCGTTTGCCATCTGAGCAAGGATAATAGCCTTCTCATCCTCAAGAACAGATGCGGGAACGGAGTCTCTGTCAAGGTAAGGAGTGGTGAATGCGCCGATCTGGAGAGCGATGTTCTTAGCGAATGCTGCGAACTCTTCCTTAGCTGCAACAGCCTCGTCAGCCTCAAAGCTAACTACAACGCCGATGCTGCCTGCACCGTGGATGTAGGTGCTGGTGATGCCCTCTGCGATTGCGAAACGGCGGATGCTGAGCTTCTCACCGATAACGAAGATCATCTCCTTGAGCTTAGCGTCAACGGTTACGTCGCCCTCTACGTAGTTAGAAGCGAGAAGCTCGTCAACGTTTGCGGGCTTGTTAGCGATGATGGTCTTGAGGATGTTCTTTACAAACTCCTGGAAGGAAGCGTTCTTAGCAACGAAGTCGGTCTCGGAGTTGACCTCAACGATCGCGGTTACACCGTTCTCGCTCATGATGTCAACGATACCGTCAGCTGCAATTCTGGTTGCGGCCTTTGCTTCTGCCTTGAGCTCGCCTCTCTTACGGAGGATCTTTATTGCTTCTTCTGCGTCGCCGTTAGCCTCTACGAGAGCCTTCTTGCACTCCATCATACCGATACCGGTCTTAGCGCGGAGCTCGGCAACGTCTTTTGCTGTAATGTTTGCCATAGTCTTATAATTCCTTTCGTATTATTTACTTGTTTGTGGTAAAAATTACTCTGCGTCAGCCTCTGCTGACTCAGCTTCCTCTGCGGGAGCCTCGGTGAGCTGCTCGCCCTGCTTACCCTCGATAACTGCATCAGCAAGTACGGAGGAGATGAGCTTGATAGCGCGGATAGCGTCGTCGTTACCGGGAATTACGTAATCAGCGTCGTCGGGGTCACAGTTGGTATCAACGATAGCAACTACCGGGATACCGAGCTTCTTAGCCTCGAGGACTGCGTTTCTTTCCTTCTTAGGATCTACGATGAAGATAGCTGCGGGAAGAGTATCCATAGTCTTGATACCGCCGTAGTTCTTCTCAAGGTCGAAGATCTCCTTCTGCTTTGCAGCAACTTCCTTCTTGGGAAGAAGATCAAATGTTCCATCCTCCTGCATCTTCTCAAGTGCGTTGAGTCTGCCGATGGATCTCTTAATGGTCTTGAAGTTGGTCATCATACCGCCGGGCCAACGAACGTTTACGTAGTACATACCGCAACGTGTAGCCTCTTCCTTGATCGCGTCTGCAGCCTGCTTCTTGGTACCAACGAAAAGAACGTTACCACCCTCTGCTGCGATGTCGCGAACGAAGTTGTATGCTTCGTCAAACTTCTTAACGGTCTTCTGAAGGTCAATGATGTGAATACCGTTTCTCTCAGTGAAGATGTACTCCTGCATCTTGGGGTTCCATCTTCTTGTGTGGTGTCCGAAATGAACACCTGCTTCAAGCAACTGCTTAATAGTAATAACAGACATTTTATGTCCTCCTTCGGTTTTTTCCACCACGTTTCCCTCGGCGATTTATCGCCCGTGCGCCTCACGGAGCGACACCGAACCGCCACACAGGAACGTGTGTGTATTATTATTTTTACGCTCGACATATGTCGACGCGCAAATTACAGTTGATTATATCACACTTATTTATGTTTTGCAATAGCTGTGCGACAAATTAACAAATTGTTTACAATTATTTTTTGGTTTTCTTCTCCGCGCCGTCTCTGTTTTTCTTTTTGGGAAAGGTCATAGCGAGATAACATATAAGAAAAGCTATTGCGGGGACGAGTGTGAGCAACGTATAAAGTATCGGGCTGCGTACGAGTCCGAAGAGTATACCGAACGGAGTGATGAGACTGAGGAGCAGGAATACGCCTATCGTGCAGAGCTCAATAACAAAAAGTTTTTTTGCAAAGAGCTTTTTCAGTGCCGCTCCATCCATAATATCTCCGACGTACATACACACAAAGAGGCAAAGTTGTAGTAAAACGAGCGAGATAAAGGTATATTCCGCGGTATAGAAATACTTACCGAATGCGTCTATGAGTCCTGCGAGTTTTGGCAGAACGATACAAAGGAAAGCGCCGAGCAACGAAGATGCCACGAGGGCTTTATTGTTCTTCAGCGTACCGACAAAATCAAGTCCGATAAGTCTGTTCTTTACCTCTCTTGTCAGCATTCCGCCACGTCGGTGGTCTGTAGCAAAGATGAAAAACGCGAAAAGGTCAAGCCCAAAACCAAGCAGAAGCATATGTCTCGAGTCGGCTATCGTCTGCCCCATCCTCATCGGAAACGCGATGGCTATAACTCGCATCACTTGTGCGAAGAAGAGGTAGGTCAAAAAGTTATAGAGGTTTCTGTATGCCAAGCGACAGCACCCCACCGCTGTTGCAAGCGGTCCGAGTCCGCCCTTGGAGTTCTTCGGGCGCATAAGCAGAATGTCCGCCTCAGCCTTGACTGTCTGAGTGCAGGACGCGGAGCTTTGCTCACCGGGGACCTCAAGAGAACGTATCTCCTCGAAGAACCGCCCGAAAACACCGGATCTGACGGGTGCGCAGGAGATAAAGAGATCGCACTGCGCTATAGCATCCGACGCGTAATCGGTAAATCCGCAGATAGCGACTCGCTTACCGCTATTCTTGATATGCTCGACAAGCTTTGTTATATCCTTGGAATCAAATCCGCTGTATTCATCAAAGCTGCCAAACGAGGAAGTTATATCTTTTCCCTGCCTTGCAAGATCTGCTTTATACGCTCTGTTTCCTCGGCGCAGCAGATCGGGGATCTCTGCGGTGTGGAAACGATCGGGGCAATTTGAGAACGAGATTATCGACATTCCGCTCTTTCGAACGGCAGATACAGCCTTTGCGAGTGCGGGATCGGAGCCCTCGTGGAGCACGAGCATTCCGACAAAGCAACGCTCCCCGTCAGAGCCCACCGAGAATGCTATAGGTCTTCTGCCCATCGCCACAAGGCTCTCAAAACCTCTTACAAGAGACTCGGTACCGCCTGCCGACAAAGGCTTCTTAGCGCCTGCGACCATAACGTATCTGCAATCTCTCAGCGCCGAGGAATTCATAGAAACGCTCATCTCGGTCTTGATGCCCTTATCGGTATAGCTGATGATCTCCTGCGCGTTTTTGTCGACACCGGGCAGATAAGAATGTATCTGACAGCGTATCTTCAAAGCCTCAACATCTACGGGTGAAAGCTTCATAAACTCTCGAATACCTATCTCAAGCTCGTTGTTCTGCACCGCACCTATAGATATAGCCGGAGCGGACGAGCGTGCGCTTGAATAGAGCGCAATAAGCTCGCAGAGTGCCCCCGAGGTCTGTCCGATATGCTTGAGATCTGCCGTCTCTCCGTCAGCCGTCACAAGTCGCTCGTAATGCAGAATTCCGTCGGTCGCGATGCTTCCGTCAAGCAACAGCAGATAATCTATATCCGCAAGCTTATCAAACGCATCGAGCGAGCGCATTATGCAAGGATCCTGCGATGTAGCGGCTTTGCGGATAAATCTTGCATAGAAATGGCAAAAGAGGTTTTGTGCGCGTGTAAGCAAGGAGCACGAGCCTATCGCAAGCGCGAGGAGAAGCGCCTCCGAGAGCACCGTGCTACCGCCCTCGAAGTTACCGAAAAGCACCGAAAAGATACAGAAAGGAAGCGTTAGCAGAAGCAGAAGCATTCCGAGCTTGGAGCATTTCTTCTTGAGGGCAGCAAGTCCCTCGGGAAGCTCCTTTGATGGCAGTTCTGTAACACCGCCCGTCATAGCTCCGAGATAAGTATATTTTCCGAGTGCCGTAACTATCGCTCTTCCGCTGCCCTCGAGCACCGTTGAGCCTGCGTGGAGCATATTCGTCATATTTTCCGCATAAAGCTCGCCCTCGCGGACGGCGCCGTTTGCGTACTTTTCAAGAATCTTTTCGCTCTTTTTATCAACACGCATACGTACTTTGAGGCGCTCAGAGTGTATAAGTCTTGCATCGCAACCGAGAATGTCTCCCTTTTCTACGAGTATCACGTCGCCGACGGCAAGATCGCGGTAGTCAACGATGTAAAGCTTTCCACCACGAATCACTCTCGCCGTAGGCGTAAAAAAGTAGGACATCGACTCGACCGCCGACCTATCACGGCGATAAATAAAGAAGGATATTCCTATATTTACCGCTATCAGCAAAAGTATTCCGATGCCGATGACCGCGTCTCCCTCAAAGAAGAGAGAAAGCAGTGCAAGCAGCGTAAGGAGTACCAAAAAGATATCCGAGAAAAGATCGAGCAAGATCTTATCTATCCTCTTTTTCTTTACGGTAAAAAACGGCTCATCCTTCTTATGAAGCTCTGCGCGCGAACGAGCCGCCGCGAGAGAAAGTCCCGAGGCGGCATTGGTTTTCAGTTTCTTTTCGATCTGCTCGACCGACATCAAAAACCACTTTTCGTTCATCATAATTTAAATACACTCTACAGTCAGTTTATTTTCATCCTTGGAGTAAGCAAGGCTTGCTCCGCTTATTTTTCTGGAGTAATCCGAGATTATCGCCTCTGCGAGCAGATCCTCGACGTTCGCGCGGATAAATCTGCGCATATTTCTCGCACCGAACTTGCGTGAGAAGGAGTTTTTCGCGATAAAACCGACAGCTTCATCCGAATATATGAATTTAATTCCCTTCTCACCGAGTGCCGTCTTGAGCTCGTCAAGCATAATACGCGCGATGCTCATAAAGTCTGTCTCGTCGAGCGAGCGGAAGGTGATTATCTCGTCAACGCGGTTGATAAATTCGGGACGGAGGAAGCCTGAGAGTGCCTTCATGGTCTTACTCTCGGACAGTGCGCCATCCTCAGAGAAAAATCCCACCGTTGCGCCCGAATTATCCGAGCCTGCGTTGGTCGTCATTACGATGACGGTGTTCTCAAAGTTTACTGTCTTTCCTCTCGCGTCGGTGATCCTTCCGTCGTCAAGTATCTGCAAAAGAATATTGAGTACGTCGGGGTGCGCCTTTTCGATCTCGTCAAACAGGACCACTGAATACGGTCTGCGGCGGATCTTCTCGGTGAGCTGTCCCGCCTCGTCGTATCCGACGTATCCGGGAGGCGCTCCTATAATTCTCGATACCGAATGCTTTTCCATAAACTCAGACATATCGAGTCTTATAAGTGTTTCGGGGGAGTGGAAAAGATCTGCTGCAAGCGTTTTTACGAGCTCTGTTTTACCTACGCCCGTGGGTCCTGCGAATATAAACGATACCGGCTTGCGCTTGTAGGAAATACCCGCTCTGTTTCGCTTGATAGCTCTTGCTACCGCGTATACAGCTTCGTCCTGACCGACGATCTTTGTCTTGAGTCTGTCGGCGAGCTTATCTATCTGCTCAAATTCGTTCTCGCTGATGTCTGTCGCGGGAATTCCCGTCCAAATCTCGATTACCTCGGCGATATCCGCTTCACTCAGCACAACGGTCGCGATATCGGGTTCGATCTCGCGCAGGCGCTCGGAGAGCTTGATCTCCTTGGACTTGATCTGCGCAATATCCTCATAGCATCTCTGTGCCGCCTTATCGTCAGAGGGGGTATCAGCCTCGAGTGCCTCTCTCTGCTCTCGGAGTGTCAGAAGCTCCTCGCGGATCTGCTGAGTTTCGTTGAGCACAGGGCTTGTGAGCGAGAGATGAGATGCCGCCTCATCAAGCAGATCGATCGCTTTATCGGGAAGATATCTGTCGGTTATATATCTCTCCGAGAGAGTTACAGCTCTTGCGACGACCTCGTCGGGTATTCTGATAGAGTGGAATTCCTCGTAGTAGTGCTTTATTCCCGCAAGCATCTCTACGCTCTCGGCAATAGAGGGCTCTGCTACCGTCACGGGCTGGAAACGGCGCTCGAGCGCGGTATCCTTTTCGATATACTTTCTGTACTCGTTGAGCGTGGTCGCGCCTATGATGCGCACCTCTCCTCTCGAGAGAGCGGGCTTAAGGATATTAGCCGCATTAACGCTTCCCTCGGAGTCGCCGATGCCGACGATATTATGCACCTCGTCGATGACGAGTATTACGTTACCCGCCTCCTTGACTTCTTTGAGAAGTCCGATCATTCTCGACTCGAACTGACCGCGGAACTGCGTGCCTGCGACGAGCGCAGTCATATCGACCAGATAGATCTGCTTTCCGCGAAGCTTATAAGGCACGTCGTTATCCGCGATCTTTTGCGCGAGTGCCTCTGCGATCGCCGTCTTACCGACACCCGGCTCACCTATAAGGCAGGGGTTGTTCTTCTGTCGTCTGCAGAGTATCTGTATAACTCTTCCCAGCTCCTTCTCTCTACCGATTATACGGTCGAGCTTGCCGTCCTGTGCTCTCTTGGTAAGATTGCGACAGTAGGTATCAAGGAACTTATATTTCTTAGGCTTCTCGCCCTTATCCTTTGCGCCGCGTTTCGCGCCACCCGACACGTTGGGTGCGTTTGCGGGAAGCTCGCCCTCTCCGAAGAGCTGGGGCATATCTATAGCGGGAGCGCCGCCCTCCTCGAGATCGTCGTTATCCGAGGGGACCATTCCCTTTTCAACGAGCTCGCCGAACTCGTTTTCCATCGATTCCATCTGCTCGGGGGTAAGGCCGAGGTGGCTCATCACGTCGCCGAGCATATTATCTATCGGTACTCCGAGATCCTTTGCGCACTTCATGCAAAGTCCCTCGTTGACCTTATTGCCGTTCTCAAGCTTAGTCACGAAAACGACCGCGACTCGCTTGTGGCATCTTGAACACATTACCATATTAAGACCAAACTATTCCTTTCGGTTATTTTATTACCTTTCTTATCGTACCGCGATCAACTTCCTCTTTCTTGAGCTTGGAGTAGTGCTTGACGTATCCTGCAAAAGCGACAAGAGCGAAGATAGCAACGACGGCAAACATAGCAAGCGCTACTATCGGGTTTTCAGCCAAGAATTTTCTGAAAACTATAGACACGAAAATAGCAAGATAGAAGAGGCAGACTGCAGTCTTACCGTACCACTTGCTGACCACGACTACGCTGCGGCGCTTGATAACGAGAAGTCCCGTGATGAGCGTTGCGAGCTCCTTGGCAAAGAAAATGAGCGCAAACCATATCGGTACGAGGTGCTTTATGCAAAGGCAGACGAGAGCCGTGCACTGCATAAGCTTATCCGCGAGCGGATCGAGTATTTTTCCAAGATTGGTTATCCAATTAAATCTTCTCGCAAGATATCCGTCAACCACATCGGTTGCTCCTGCGGTCAGAAAGATGATAAGAGCCCATATGGGAGACTCAAGCGCGAAGAAGACTACAACGAAGACGAAGACGAGTATTATGCGTATTACAGATAAGATATTGGGGATATTCTTGAGTTTCATTATATGTTTTCCATCCTTGATCGAATTTATCGGATTTATTATCCTATGTTTGCACTACTGTTTTTTGCCAAACACGAGGTATTCTGCGCGCGCATCGCCGCAGACCATCGCGGTATCCTCGCTGTATATCAGCATCTTGCCTGCTTCACACGCAAGGAATTCGCTTTCTTTTCTCTTGAGATCGGTACGTATAACTCCCGTCGCGGTTCTCATAAACAGATGATCGCCCTCGATCGAGACAGCCGACACGTTTTCCGCAATAGAGCTATTATACACGGGTTCTCCCTTTTTGTCAAACACAGTCACTCTCTTTTGCGACTGCGAGCCCGTGACTACCGCAAGTCCGTCTGCGCTTACCTCAAACGCACGGATGCTCTCGCCGTAGAAGGTAAATTCTTCTGTCTGCTTACAGCTCTTATTGTATATATGCACCGCAGTATTCGTCAGCAGCGCGATACGGTCGCCGTCGATAAACGAGCATCCTATCGGGAACTCACCGTCGATCTCTACCTCACCGAGCTTTGACGCGGTCTGCTTGCTTGCTATATCGTAAAGCGTGAGTGTCGCAAGTCCCTTGCCCGTTCCTGCCTGATATGACACCTTGCAGAAGCGGTCGCCGTCCGAGCTGAGCGACATATCCATAACATACTTACTGTCAGGGACGTTGCCGCGGTATTTGAGATCCTTGCCGTAAAATCTTATGACAGCCTTGCCGTCGTCGTTCTTGGTAGCTATTGCGAACGATCCGTCGGGGGCAAAAGTCGCATCTGTGATCGGGCTGTCGAGCTGCTCAGTATATACCTGCGAAAATGAATTGTAGACCGAGAATGCCGAGCCCGCGCTGTCGTAAACGAGAACGTACTTATCACAGCATACTATATTGGGTGAATAATATTCGTTATTGCTCTTGAGCGTTCTTCTGCCGCCTGCGGTGAAGACCGAGACCGCCGAGGGAGACGCGCTGACGAGACCGCCGCGATAGAGCGCGAAAGTCTGTCTGGAGTCCGAGTCGTAGGACAGCACCTGATACTGCGGTACCTCGCTATCTGCCGCGCTCGAGAAATCCTTCATAAGATAGAAGAAGTTATCAAAGGTTATCTCCTTGTAGTTCGTCACCACTGAGAATACAAGAAATAGTGCGAGTATGAGCCACAATAGTCGCTCTCCGACCTTGTAGAATGCCGATACGGATGCGTAATAAACGTCGCCCGCCGCGTTGAAGTCCTCGTGGCGAAGCACTCGCTCCTTCTGCGGCTCGGGGTTGAAGTAATCTCCGACCTTATCGAAGAACTTGTTCGTGCCCTCTCCGTCCTCTTTTTTCTTAAAGAAGGCGCGCTTGCCATCCGCATTCTTCTTGACGGGATTTATCCGCTCAAGCTTCTCTTTAATATTGAATTTCAAACTTTGCCTCCTTTCGCGTGTTCGGTCAGTAGCTGACCTTATTGAGATACAGCCCGTGCGGCGGCGCTGTGCTTCCTGCGGCACGTCTGTCTTTTTGTTCGATTATTTTGGGAATATCCTCGGGCTCGATCTTGCCGTAAGCAACGTCGACCAGCGTTCCGACAAATATTCTGACCATATTATAGAGAAATCCGTCGGCTCTGACGCGGAAGGTGATAAGCTCGCCCTCGCGCTCGATCTCAGCTTCAAAGACCTCGCGCACGGTGTCCTCGACCTTGGAGTCAGCAGCCATAAAAGAGCAAAAGTCTTTCTTTCCGATATAGCACGCCGCCGCGCGCTTCATTCTCTCAAGACCCTCGTCATCTATTCTCTTTGGGCAGTGCCACGCTCTTCCCTGAGTGAAGGGATCGCGCACGGGGGAATTCCATATCTTATACACGTATTCCTTATACTTTACGTCGTATCGGGGGTGAAAGGCGTCCTCGACCTCTTCTGCCGCAAAAACGCAGATATCCTCGGGCAACCAATGTGTCATCGCCTGTGGTATCTTGTCGGTGGGAATATTCGTGTAAAGCGCATTTTCTTTTTTCTTAGTTACCGTCGCGCAGAATTCGTTTGCGTGAACTCCGCTATCGGTGCGGCTGCAGCCGACTATATCGCAATCATAGCCGAAGAGCTGTTTTGCCGCCTCGTTGAGCTTCTGCTGGATGGTAACGCCGTTTGGCTGTACCTGATAGCCGCAGTAATTCGTTCCGAGGTATGACAGATGCAAAAGTATCTTCATATCTCACCTCAAAGCGTATATCCAATTGCAAGGATATTGAAGGCTATCAGCGTCGCGCCGAAAGCAACGATCAAAAAGAGCGGAATAACGTCGACAAATCTCATATGTCGCACGTTCATTCTCGTTCTTCCCTCTCCGCCGTGGTAGCATCTGCACTCCATCGCGGTCGCAAGGTCGCCTGCGCGGTTGAACGCAGAGACGAACAGAGGTATCAGCACGGGGATGAGCGCCTTTGCTCTTGCGATAAGTCCGCCGCTTGAGAAATCCGCGCCGCGCGCCTTCTGTGCGGTCATTATTCTGTCGGTCTCCTCGGTCAGCGTAGGGATAAAGCGAAGCGCTATCGTCATCATCATCGCGAAGGTATGGACAGGAACGTGAAGCTTTTTGAGCGGTGAGAGCAGATCCTCGATCGCGTTGGTAAGCGCGATAGGCGTCGTGGTATAGGTCATAAGCATACCCGTACCGATGATCAGCGCCGCTATTCTTATCATTATGAATAGCGCGGAGTATATACCCTCGAGATATATTTTAATAAATTTCCACTCGAAGAGAAGCACCTCGCCCGACGTCCAGAAGACGTTGAGAAGTGCCGTAAATGCAAGCACGAAGAGCACGCCGCGAAGTCCGCGAAGGACTATCTTGAGCGGTATTCTGCCAAGCGCCACCAAAAGCAGCGCAGACAGAAGCAGAAGCGCGTACGAAAGCACGTTCTTGCACAAAAACGAGCAGACTATATAAAGCAGAGTCAGGATTATCTTTACGCGTGGATCGAGGCTGTGGAGCGGCGAGCGCGCGGGATAGTACTGACCGAATGAAATACCTTTCATTTTTTACGATCGTTCCTTAACTGTAAAGTTTTATGATTTTCTCAAATGCCTCCTCGACGGTATATACCGAAGAGTCAAGCTCAATTCCTCTCTCGCGAAGCTTCATAGTAAGCTTTGTGATCTGAGGAATGTCAAGTCCGACAGACTCAAGCAGATCTGCGTGCGAGAACACCTCGCGGCAGTTGCCCTCGAGCATTATCTTGCCGCCCGACATAACCACAAGTCTCTCGCAGTAGCGTGCCATATCCTCCATACTGTGACTTACGATAAGCACCGTGCTTCCGCTCTTTTTCTGATACTCTGCGATGTTTTGGAATATAGAATCTCTTCCGCGAGGATCAAGTCCTGCGGCGGGCTCGTCGAGTATGAGAAGCTCAGGGCGCATCGCGATAATTCCCGCTATCGCCGCGCGTCTCTTCTGTCCGCCCGAGAGGTCAAAGGGCGACTTTTCAAGCAGATCAGGCTCAAGTCCTGCAAACTCTGCCGCCTCGCGCACTCTCTCGTCTATCTCATCGTCACTCAGTCCCATATTCTTCGGTCCGTACGCGATATCCTTATATATCGTCTCCTCAAAGAGCTGATACTCGGGATACTGCATAACGAGTCCGACACGAAATCTTATCTTGCGGATATCCTTCGGTCTCTTCCATATGTCCTCGCCGTCGAGAAGCACCTTGCCCTCGTGAGGACGGAGAATTCCGTTGAACATCTGCACGAGCGTGGATTTTCCCGAGCCCGTGTGACCGATAAGTCCCGTGATCATTCCCTTTTGTATTTTAAGATCTATTCCGTCGAGAGCCTTAATTTCATACGGCGTATCCTTGCCGTGAAAATAGCTCAATTTTTCAACCGTGATCTCTGACATTTCAATTTCCTTTGTTTTCTAAAGATCTCTCAATAAGGTCTGCGCAGTCCTCAAGCGTTACGCACTCGCCCTCAAGCGAGATGCCTGCGCGGCGAAGCCTGTGGATAAGCTCTGTTCCCTGAGGTATCGCGAGTCCGCACTCGCGAAGGCGATCCTCTTGCTCGAACACGTAGGATGGTGTTCCGTCAAGGATCAGTCTGCCATCGTCAAGCACGACAATTCTGTCGGCTATAGCAGCTTCTTCCATATAGTGCGTTATCATTATCACCGTGATCCCCTGCTCGCGATTGAGCTTTTCTATCGCGCTCATAACGTCGCGGCGGCCGAGAGGATCGAGCATAGCGGTCGACTCGTCGAATATTATACATTCTGGTAACATAGCCAGAACTCCCGCTATCGCAATTCTCTGCTTCTGTCCGCCCGAGAGTCTGTGAGGCTCGTGCTTTGCGTACTCAAGCATTCCGACGTCGCGGAGCACTTTGTCGACTCTCTCGCGTATCTTCCTTGAAGGAACTCCGAGGTTCTCTGGTCCGAACGCAACGTCATCCTCAACGACTGTTGCGACAAGCTGATTGTCGGGGTTCTGAAATACCATACCCACAGTCTTTCGAAGCTCAAGCAGCTCCTCGTCTCTCATATTCTCAATCGTGATATCCTTGCCCTTGACGAATATCTTTCCCGACGTGGGCAAAAGTATCATATTGATCAGCTTAGCGAGCGTCGATTTGCCCGATCCGTTGTGTCCGAGCACCGCGACAAACTCGCCCTTTTCTATCCGGAGTGAAAGCTCCTTGAGCACGGGAGATGCGTTCGCGTCCTCTTCCTCGTAAGTGTATGATAGATTTTCTATTTTGATAAAAGGCTCTGCCATAAGCGTCCCCCCGCCTTTTTCTGTCTTACTTATTTTCTGTACCATCTTGCGCGTGCGCCGCAGGGTATCGCAAGTCCCGTCGCGCTGACGCGAAGTCCGAGCTCCTCCGACTCAAGTCTGCCGCCGTATCTCGATACGACCTTCAAACCGAGAATGTACTGCATAGCCGCGGGAGAGAGTCCCGTGGTGTAGGAGTTCACGAGGAAGAAGAGCGGATCGTTTGAGAGGAGCTGTGAGGTAAGCGTTATCAGCTCGTCCACGCTGTCCTCTATCTTCCACACCTCGCCCGACGGTCCTCTACCGTAGGAGGGCGGGTCCATAATGACCGCGTCGTATTTGTTTCCTCTGCGTATCTCACGCTCGACGAACTTCTTGCAGTCGTCGACGATATAACGGATCGGAGCATCCGCAAGTCCCGAGAGAGCCGCGTTCTCCTTTGCCTGAGCCACCATTCCCTTTGCCGCATCAACGTGTACGACCGACGCACCTGCCTTTGCCGCCGCGACTGTTGCACCGCCCGTGTATGCAAAGAGGTTGAGCACCTTTATCGGTCTGTGGGCGTTTCTGATCAGCTCCGAGAACCAATCCCAGTTTGCTGCCTGCTCGGGAAAGAGTCCGGTGTGCTTAAATCCCATAGGCTTGAGGCAGAATGTCAGCTCGCCGTAGCTTATGTTCCAGGTTGCAGGAAGAGTATTTTTCGACCAACCGCCGCCACCGCTCGAGGAGCGCTTGTAGGTCGCGTCCGCTTTATTCCAAGCCTTGTGAGTTGCCGAGTTTTTCCAAATTATCTGGGGATCGGGACGGCGAAGCACGTACTTACCCCATCTCTCAAGTCGCTCTCCGTCGGATGCGTCGAGCAATTCGTAATCTTCCCATTTATCTGCTATCCACATATCAAAATCTCCGTGAAGTCTTAGTAGTTATTCTGGTTGTAGTATTTTGCAAGTCTCGAGCCGCCCGAATGCGCGTGGCATATTGCTATTGCGAGCGCATCTGCGGTATCATCGGGCTTCGGGGGCTTCGGGAGTCCCAAGAGCATTGTAACCATATTGATCACCTGCTTCTTCTCGGCGCGTCCGTAGCCAACGACCGCCTGCTTTACCTGAAGCGGCGTGTATTCGGATATCTTGACGCCCATCGCGTGTGCGCTCATAAGTATAACGCCTCTCGCCTCAGCAACACGGATACCCGTGGTGATGTTGGTATTGAAGAAAAGCTCCTCGATCGCCATCTCGTCGGGGTGGTAGCGTTCGATAAGCTCGCGCATTCCCTTGTGAATGAGCAAAAGTCTGTCCTCTGTCGGAGTATGCGCGGGAGTTTCTATGGCGCCGTAGCCAAGAGTCGTCAGCTTTGAGCCGTTACATTCTATAACGCCCCAACCGACTATAGCAAGTCCCGGGTCGATACCTAAAATTATCATAGCGCCCTCCATTCAATAAATATCCAAAGTACATTATACCACATTTTTTGGCACAAGTCAAACATAATTTACTAATTTGTAAAATTTATAATACTTATTTACAAATTATTGATAATATGATAAAATAATATTAAAGTATTATTTGCAGAAAAGTTGAGTTTTTATATGAACATCATAAAATACCGTGTAAACGACGTTATTGAACTGAAAAAAGAGCATCCCTGCGGCTCGAAGCAATTCAAGGTGCTTCGCGTGGGCAGTGTTATGAGGATAGTCTGCCTTGGTTGCTCGAGAGATATGGATATAGACAGACTCAAGCTTGAAAAGGCTACGAAGAAAATAATTTTTACGGAGGAAGAAAAATGAACGATATAAATACCGCCACTCCCATAGTAAAAGAAAAGAAGCGCGGCTTTCACCCCAAGAGAGCCTTGAAGTTGCTTCAGCATGCTCTCTACACCTCCCCTGCTGGATATCTCGTGTTCTGCTTTCTCATTCCTATAGTGATAAGCTTCTGCGTATATCTGACGCGTGCGCTTCACCCGTTCGGCGAGGGTACGCCGCTCGTGCTTGACCTCAACGCACAGTACGCGTATTTCTTTGAGGGACTTCGTAATCTCGTATACGGCGATGCGACGAGCTTTCTCTATTCCTTCTCGCGCTCGCTCGGCGGCGAGTTTATGGGTATGTACGCATATTATCTTGCAAGCCCGCTCTCTTATGTAGTCGCTCTCTTCCCACAGGACAGAATGCAAGAGGCGATCCTCACCATCATCCTTATCAAGACAGGACTTACCGGTCTTACGTTTGGATACTATCTCCACAAGCACACTAAGGTACGCAACCGCGTGACGATAATCACCTTCTCGGTGATGTACGCGCTCTCGGCGTACGCGGTATGTCAGCAGAGCAACACGATGTGGATAGACGCGCTCGTATGGTTACCTCTTATGACGCTCGGAATTGAGCAGCTCATTCTCAACCGCCGCTACAAGCTCTACACCGTATCTCTTGCGTTTATCCTTATCTCCAACTACTACATCGGCTATATGATGTGCATATTTGCCGTTCTCTATTTCCTCTACTACTATTTCTCAAAGCCCGCCACCGAGATCAATCCGCGCGGCGAGAAGCTTCACTTTGTCCGTGCAGGTACGAGATTTGCGATATTCTCGATCCTTGCCGCCGCAATAGGCGCATTTATGCTCTACGCGGCATACTACTCGCTCGGATTTGGTAAAAGTGACTTCTCTACTCCGAGCTGGGCTCTCAGAGGCAACTTTGATATTCTTGACTTCCTCGTCAAGCTTCTCCCCGGCTCGCACGACACATACGAGCCCTCAGGTCTTCCGATAGTCTACTGCGGACTCTTGACGGTCATTCTTGTGCCGATATATTTCACTTCAAAGAAGATAAGTTCTCGTGAGAAGGTAGCGTCTGCCGCTATCCTTGCGGTATTTCTTATCTCTTTTATCGTAAATCCGATTGACCTTATCTGGCACGGATTCTCAACACCCAACTGGCTCAACGCGCGCTACAGCTTCCTTTTCTCATTTATGTTGCTCGTGATCGCCTACAAGGCGTTCGGAAATCTGCGCGAGGTCAGTGAGAAGGCTCTGCTTGGGATCTGCGCGTTTATCATCCTCTTTGTTGCTGTCGCACAAAAGCAGGAATTTGAGAGCTACATCAACTCGGACAGCAAGCTTCTCACCTTCGGCTGTATCTGGTTCTCGATCTTCTTTACTGTAGCACTTCTCGTGCTTCTCTGCCTGAACGTACGCGTCAAGCGTCCCAAGTCCAGAAATGCAGTCTCGCTCGTGCTTGCCGCTGTCGTCTGCCTTGAGATATTCTGCAACGGCGCAGTGTCTTTCTACACTATAAACGAGGACGTGCACTTCACGAGATATTCGAGCTATCAGGACTTTCTGCGCGATATTCGCCCCGTTGTCGAGGATCTGCGTGAGTACGACAAGGGATTCTACCGTGCGGAGAAGCTCCACCACAGACAGAAAAACGACAATTTTGCGCTCGCGCTCAGAGGTGTTTCGAACTCTACCTCGACGCTCAACGCTGAAGCGATCGAGCTTCTCAATCAGCTCGGATACACCGCACGCGCGCATCTCACTCAATATAACGGCGGAACTCCACTCACCGATTCCCTGCTCGGCATCAGGTACGTTATAGACAAGTCGAGCGCAACTAAGCTTAAGGGTATCTATCCTCCCGTCGAGGACATTGAGGACGAGCTTTACACGGTTTACAGAAATCCGCACGCGCTCTCGCTCGCTTACGGCGTTGAGGACACGCTCAAGGATTACGATATGACAAGCGAGTCCTACGTATTCCGACGCTACAACTCACTTATGGCGGCTATGCTCGGCGAAGAAGAGCCCATAAAGATCTTCCGTGCAGTCACCGAGAAGATGAGAACGGCTCCCGGAAACTGCAAGGAAACCAAGCTTACCACATCTCTCAAGTATAATTCCCCCGAGACCGCGTCGGGTAACTTCTCCTTCGTTTTCACTATCCCAAAGACCGGCTTGTATTATTTCTACCCCGATGCTATGAACTCTACCGACACCTGTCAGATAAGGATCAACAACGGCACGAAGATATCCTATCTTGAAAAGGATACGGATAACGTTCTCACGCTCGGACATTTCGATGAGGGCGACGAGCTTCGCATAACCTTCTATATCTCCGAGGACGACAGCATAACCTTTGACACGAGCGAGCCTTACCTCTGGTACTTCGACACCGAGGCTTACGAGAGCACGATGGCGAGAATGGAGGTTGCTCCTCAGTTTATCATTGACGATGGGTCGACCGACGATAACATATTCGGCAGCATCAAGACCGCCAAGAGCGAGCAGATGATCCTTACGAGCATTCCCTACGACGAGGGCTGGAACGTCTATATCGACGGGGAGAAGGTCGAGATCTATAAAACTATGGGCGCACTTATGGCATTTGACATAGCAGATGCGGGCGAGCACACGCTTGAGCTTGAGTATATGCCGAAGCTCTATAAGCCTATGCTTTGCATCTCAATCGCCTCGATCATAATTTTCATTCTTATCTGCGCGATCGATCTTGTGCTGAAGAAAACTCTTCTCAAGGCACGCAGAGTAGAAACCTATGACGATATCTGGGTGCTTGAAGACAACGATTACATCGTCAGCAAGCGACTTGACGAGCCCAAGCTCGAGCCTTTGAGCAAAGCTGCCGATGAGAATAGCACAGACGACCAAAACGATTCAACAACTACGGAGGAATAAACAATGTTTTACTATATAAACGGAAAGCTCGCGCATCTTGACCCCACCTTTGCGGTGCTTGACGTTGGCGGAGTTGGCTACAAGCTGACTATCTCGGGAAGCACACATTCCGCTATGCCGCCTCACCTGAGTGTAAGTGAAGCACCTACCGTCAAGCTCTTCACTTACCTTGCGGTACGAGAGGACGACATCGAGCTTTTCGGATTTGCAAGTGAGGAGGAACTCTCATCCTTCAAGATGCTTATCAGCGTATCGGGTGTAGGTCCTAAAGCGGCTCTCTCGATACTCACGCAGATGACACCGCAGAAGCTTGCTATCGCTATCTGCACCGACGACAAAAAGGCGATCGCCAAGGCAAACGGCATAGGTCCGAAGACCGCGGCGCGCATCATTCTTGAGTTCAAGGACAAGCTGCAGAAGGAAGCTATTGCAGAAGCCGATCTCTCCTCTTCCGCTGACGACGAGCTTGTGGCAGCTATCGGCGGATCGAGCAAGAAACGCGACGCAGAGGATGCGCTCGCGGTGCTTGGATACTCGAGAAGCGAGGCTTCTGCCGCTCTGCGCAGCATTGACATCGACAATCTTGAGCTTGACGAGATAATCCGCCTCGCTCTCAAGAAGCTTATGAGATAAGGAGAGTGTTCTATGTTTGAAAACGAAGATTTCGATTTTGAAAACCGAATAGTCACCACCTCCTACACCCGTGAGGACAGCGACGTTGACACCTCCCTGCGCCCGAAGACACTTGACGATTACATCGGTCAGGAGAAGGCGAAGGAGAACCTCAAGATCTATATTGAGGCGGCGAAGATGCGTGGCGAGAGCCTTGACCACGTTCTGCTCTACGGCCCTCCCGGACTCGGTAAGACCACTCTTTCGAATATCATCGCAACCGAGATGGGAGTCAACATCCGCGTCACATCCGGTCCTGCGATCGAAAAGCAGGGCGACCTCGCGGCACTTCTGACCAATCTTGCCGAGGGCGACGTGCTCTTTATCGACGAGATCCACCGTCTCTCGCGCTCGGTCGAGGAGATACTCTATCCCGCGATGGAGGACAACGCGCTCGACATCATCATCGGCAAAGGTCCGTCTGCAAGAAGCATCCGTATAGACCTGCCACACTTTACGCTTATCGGTGCGACAACGCGCGCAGGTCAGCTCACGACTCCCTTGCGCGACCGATTTGGCGTTATGCTCAAACTCGAGCTTTACACCGCCGAGGAGCTTACGACAATAGTTATGCGAAGCGCGGGAATTTTAGGCTTTGACATCACGCCCGACGGCGCGTACGAGATCGCCTCAAGATCGCGCGGAACGCCCCGTGTGGCTAACCGTCTGCTCAAGCGCGTGCGTGACTTCGCACAGGTCAGCGGCAAGAACGCGATAGATTCGCAGATCGCGAATTTCGCGCTCCAGAGACTTGAGATCGACGCGCTCGGACTTGACAACACCGACAGAAAGATGATGGAGACCATCATAAAATTCTACGGCGGCGGTCCTGTTGGACTTGAGACGCTTGCGGCGACTGTCGGAGAGGAAGCTATCACACTTGAGGACGTTTACGAGCCGTATCTGTTGCAGATCGGATTCCTTTCGCGCACGCCTCGCGGAAGATGCGTAACGCGCCTCGCTTACGAGCACCTCGGACTTCCCTATCAAACCTTTGCGACCCCGAAGCCCTCGGAGCAGATCGACATTTTTGACGGCGATCAGTAAGGAGAAATATGTACGGTCTTGGCACTCTCATAAATACAGCCGCCATAGTACTTGGCGGCATACTCGGTCTTCTCTTTGGCAAGCTCATCAAGCAAAGGCATCAGGACTCGCTGACGATGGCGTGCGGAATTTCTGTGCTCTTCATCGGCACGGCGGGCGCGCTTGAGGGCATTATGTCGCTCGGGGCTGACGGAAAGCTCACGTCGGGCAGATCGATGCTTATCGTCGGATGTCTCGCGCTTGGCGCACTTGTCGGCGAGCTGATAAATATTGAAGGCTGGTTCGAACGCTTCGGCGCGTGGCTCAAAAAAAAGAGCGGAAGCTCGAACGACAACAAGTTCATTGACGGATTTGTGACAGCTTCATTCACCGTCTGTATCGGTGCTATGGCGATAGTCGGCGCGATAAACGACGGCATTTACGGCGATATCTCAATACTCGTCACAAAATCAATACTCGACTTTATCATCATTATGGTGATGGCAGGAAGTATGGGCAAGGGCTGCATCTTCTCTGCTATTCCCGTGGCAATACTCCAGGGCGGTGTTACCGCGCTTTCCTGGGTCATCCGTCCGCTGATGACCGAAGCCGCGCTCGGCAACCTCTCGCTTATAGGCTCTATACTTATCTTCTGCGTCGGACTCAATCTCGTCTGGGGCAAAAAAGTTAAGGTCGCCAACCTGCTCCCTGCGATAATCTTCGCAGTAGCCGCGGCATTTTTGCCGATTTCGCTCTAAAAATTCTATTATCTCTGCATCGTAGGCAAAGAAACATCGAGCACCACCAATCCTCTTTGGTGGTGCTATTTTATAAAGTCCGAAAATATAACACAAACCGATAATTTTTCTCTCAAAATGCGTTATTGATTTTATAGTTCATTTGCTGTATAATATAGATGTCGACAAACAGATTGCTTTGCAAAGCAAGTAATTTTGTACGGAGGAAAAAAATGAAACTTGCAATTGGAGAAAATATCCGCAATTTCCGAAAGAAAAATGACTTGACGCAGGAGGCACTTGCCGATCGCTTGGGCGTAACATATCAATCGATCAGCCGCTGGGAGAACGGCACGACCTATCCCGATCTTGAACTGATCCCTGCAATTGCCGAGGTGCTTGCCGTGACTGTTGACGAGCTTCTCGGAATGCCGCAGATTGAAAAAGAAAAGCGTGCAATTGCAGCCTTTGACGAGCTTCGCCGCGAGTGTATAAAAACCGATTATGATGCCGACAAGATCGTAGATCTTCTTCGCGATGTACGAAGAAATTATCTTGATAGCGACTCTGCTTGGCGTCCGTGGTGCGAAGGAAACGATTTGGCTTTCCGCGATCCCAAAATACTTCCCGAGGTGCGCTTGTTAGCGGAAGCGTATCTTGAGAGAAATCCCATGTTCACTCACACAATTAAAACGATGGCTAACGTTGAAGATGAGGAGCATTTAGAGGATTTTTTGAAGAAATACTCGACAGCATTTGATTGTTCAGAACGCGCCTTAATGTATGAAAGATATTTGCGTCGCTATGATTCAGAACGGTTCGAACCGGAAAGAAGATATCAACTGTATCACGCATTTTACAAATTACTTTGTCCGCGTTATTTGCTAAAGTTGGATGAAAGTGACTGTAATAATGAAGATGCAAATGATTTTATGGAAAGTATACTGTGCATTATTCGCAGTGCTGCTACTGATGACCGTCCGGATATATGGGTAGTTGACAGAATTGAGCTTGCACTGAAAGCGGCGATGAAGTTTACGTCTTGTGGCAAACTCGATGAAGCGCTCGCGCGAATAGCTTCTGCTGTTAAGCTACTGGAAGAAACTATGAAAATCACAGAAAAGGTCACTTTGCCCACTTCCTGCCGTTTTCTTGACGGAATGGAGTGGACGGCAGCAGAACATTGGCACAGAGAAAACAACGATCCCGATGCTTTAGAAGAACGAATGATTTTTATTACTACAAAGATGAACGGCATTATGACGGGTTCCTGCTTGAACCCAAGTGAACAATTATCCGCTTTGCAAAGAAAAGAATTTGATCCTCTTCGCGATCATCCCGAATTTGTAAAGCTTTGCGAACGCGTAAAAGCGTTAATTGTTACTAAGCAGGACTTGTGATCCTCATATTTTCTGAATATCAAAAGCCACCACGGTTTTACCGATAAATCTTTAAATAAAAAACAAACGAAAAGCCGACGAAAATCCGTCGGCTTTTTATGTTATAAAGTTTAAAGTTCAAGAACGGGTATTTCTGCGATGATAGCATCTTTTACTTTGTTCAATGCTTCTATCGCTTCTTCTTGGTTATTGTAATAGGCGATCTCTGTCCAACATTGTGTGCTCGTCTGAACCATCAAAGACTTGCCATCAACACGTAATCCCCCATAACAGATTAACATTTTGTTCTTATTTGGACTTAGCAATTTTAATCTTTGTTTCGGCTTCACAAGCGTTCCGTCCGACAGAACAAATTCAAACCTAGAAAGGCACTCAAGCAAAGCGTCTTCAATAGCATCCTGTACGGAACAGCTGACAGTGCTTTCAATTTGATCAACAATCACATCCTCTACTATTTCATCAATGTGAGCATACAATTCTTCCATAAAGTTGTCATCAAAGTTCTTGTTCTCTTCCATATAGCACCTCAAATAAATATTCACTGTAAAAAAGTTTTTACAAAATTCTATTCTGCAATATAAAAGCAATCGTATTGCCAAGTTATAGGATTATTGTACATGTATTTTGAAATTTTCTCGTAATCATCACGTCCACGTATGATATGGTCGTGAAAAGATCTTTGCCAAACCGCAATTCCAATCTTTTTAGACACATCCCTCTTAAACTGCCCAACAACTGTTGAAATTGATTTTTTGTCTGTAGGGGAGGATATTATCCTCCCGTCCTGTGAAGTTATAAATAATATCAGATGAACATGGTTTGGCATAATCACATATTGCAATAATTCAATATGTGAATAACATTTAGAAATAGCCACAATAGAATCATTAACGATTTTACCATACAAAGATAGTCTTACACTATCTGACGGGAGGATAATATCCTCCCCTACAAAATCAGGTTGTTCCTTTGCCCAAAAAATATTTTTTCTATCTTTAGTGCATATCGTAACGAAATAAGCTCCGCAGGAACTATAATCATATTGATCTAAGCGGTTCTTCTTCCTTCTCGGAAAATCTTTTTGCTGTTCCATCATAATCCCTCTTGCATAAATCAATACGAACAAAGATAGTCTTTTTTATTTTACTTCGTCATCTTCTCCTGCTTTACCTTATGGTCGATGACGTGGCGGGAGGCGAGCTCGTTTCTGATGTCGTCAAGCGAGATGCCCATTTCTATCATAAGCACCATAACGTGATAAACGAGGTCGGATATTTCGTATATCGTCTCTGCTTTATCGTCAGCCTTGCCTGCGATGATTACCTCGGTGCATTCCTCACCGACCTTTTTGAGAATTTTGTCAATTCCCTTTTCAAAAAGATAGGTGGTGTAAGAGCCTTCCTTCTTTTCAAGCTTTCTGCCCTCGATGACCTTCATGAGAGCTTCAAGTGAAAACTCGGCAGCCTCGCCCTCGTAAACGGGATAATTGAAGCAGGAATCAGTACCGAGATGGCAAGCGGGGCCGTCCTTGTTTACGACTACCGTGAGCGCATCCTTGTCGCAATCTGCGGTGATGCTTACGATATGCTGTTTATTTCCCGAAGTTGCTCCCTTTCTCCAAAGCTCCTGACGTGAGCGCGACCAGAAGCAAGTAGTGCCTTCGTTCATGCTTATCTCAAGGCTCTCTCTGTTCATATATGCAACGGTCAGCACCTTTTTGCTGACTGCATCTACTACTACTGCGGGGATAAGTCCCTTTTCGTCAAATTTCAGTTCGTCTATTTTTATAAATTCTGCCATTGTTTACTCCTTTTAAATACGCACGTTTATATCCGCCGCTCTGAGCGTTTGCTTGAGGTGCGATATATCCACCTCTCCGAAGTGGAAGATAGATGCCGCAAGTCCTGCGTCAACCTTAGGTAACGACTTGAAGAGAGTGATAAAATCCTCTTCCTTGCCAGCACCGCCCGAAGCGATGACAGGCACGTTTACTACGTTGCAGACCGCCTCAAGCATTTCAAGATCAAAGCCGCGCTTCACTACGTCGGTATCTATACTGTTTACAACTATCTCGCCCGCGCCGTTTGAAACGCAACGCTTTATCCAGGAGATAGCCTCCATACCCGTATCCTCTCTGCCGCCTTTGGCAAAGACGCGGAATTCTCCGCCTACACGCTTTACGTCAACCGAGAGAACTACGCACTGGTCGCCATACTTCTTTGCCGCCTCAAGCACGAGATCGGGATTTCTTATAGCGCCAGAATTGACGCTTACCTTATCAGCGCCGCATTTAAGCACACGGTCAAAATCCTCGACCGTGTTTATTCCACCGCCTACTGTGAGTGGAATAAAGACCTTTGAAGCCGCTTCGGTGAGGATGTCGGTAAATAATGCTCTGCCCTCGGCTGATGCCGTTATATCGTAAAATACGAGCTCGTCAGCGCCGCAGCTACTGTAAAACTGCGCGAGGCTGACGGGTGAGGACACGTCGGCAAGTCCTAAAAAATTAACTCCCTTTACCACGCGCCCATCCTTGACGTCGAGGCAAGGAATTATTCTTTTGGTTATCACGTCAGTTTCCTCCGTTTTGCGCTGAGATAAAATCGGCAAGCTTGATAGCATCCGAGAGATCTATCGCGCCCGTATATATCGCCTTACCGACGATCGCGCCGAAAAGTCCCATATTTGAAAGCACGGTGATGTCCTCCATTGAGGAAACGCCGCCCGAGGCGATGATATTAAGCGAGAACTCGTCGTAAAGCTCCCGATAAAGCTCACGGTTAGTGCCCGACATCATTCCGTCCTTGGAAATATCGGTGCAGATGATAGTTTTTACGCCGAGATCCTCGAGTTTCTTACAAAACTCCTTGCAGGAAAGAGCGGATACTTCAAGCCAACCCTTGATAGCCACAAAGCCGTCCTTAATGTCAACTCCGACCACTATCCTCTCGCCGTAAAGTCTTACTGCCTCAGAAAGAAATTCGGGGTCTGTAACGGCGGCTGTGCCTATTATCACTCTGTCCACGCCTATGTCTATATATTGCTTTACTCTCTCAAGCGTGCGGATACCTCCGCCTACCTCTACCGAGAGCGAGGTTCTTTCTGTTATTTTCTTAATGGTTTCAAAATTTGCGGTAGTTCCGTCCTTTGCTCCGTCAAGGTCAACGACGTGCAGGTATTTAGCGCCTGCTCGTTCAAAGCTCTCGGCAACGGCGGCAGGATCGTCGCTGTAGACCGTGACCTTATTGTAGTCGCCCTTAAGAAGACGTACCGCCTTTCCGCCCAAAAGGTCTATTGCGGGTATTATGTTCATTGCTCGATTTTCCTCGTTAGTTTATTTCGCAGAATGCCTTAAGTATCGCAAGTCCTACGCGCTCGCTCTTCTCGGGGTGAAACTGAACGCCGCAGACGTTGCCGTTTATCACCGCCGCCGTAAGCTCGGCGCCGTATTCTGCCGTCGCTATTACCGATTCGTCGCAATCTGCGCCGTAGTATGAATGAACGAAGTAAACGCAGTCACCTTCGCTCAGATACTTGAAGAGCTCGTCCTTTTTCTCTCCAAAATGCAAAGCGTTCCAGCCGATGTGGGGGATCTTCAGATCTTTGGGAATAACGTCGGAGATAGGTCTGATGCTTCCCTTGATGAGTCCGAGCCCCTCGTGCTCGCCGTATTCGTAGCTCCTCTCAAAGAGCATCTGCATACCAAGGCAAATGCCAAGCAGAGCCTTTCCACCGCTTACCTCGCGCTTTATCACCTCGTCAAGTCCACTCTCGCGAAGCTTGCGCGCGGCGTCCTCAAATGCGCCTACGCCCGGAAGCACGATGCGGTCTGCCGCGGCGATGACCTCGGGATCTGAGGTAACGCAGATGTCCGCGCCTATGCTCTTAAACGAGCAAGTCAGCGAGAAAAGGTTGCCAACGCCGTAATCTATTATCGCTATCATCAAAGAACTCCCTTGGTCGAGGGGACCTCGTCCTTTGCACTCTCGTCGATGGCTACTGCCTCTCTGAGCGCTCTCGCAAACGCCTTGAATGCCGCCTCGGCTATGTGGTGAGAGTTTCTTCCGTCAAGCTGCTTTAAGTGCAGAGTGATTCCGGCGTTTCTCGTGAGTGCAAGGAAAAACTCCTCAACAAGCTCACTGTCAAAGTCGCCGATCTTCTCTGTGGGGATGCTCAGACCGTAAGCAAGGTAAGATCTTCCCGATACGTCAAGCGCACAAAGCACGAGAGCTTCGTCCATAGGAAGAAGCATATTGCCGTAGCGACGGATTCCCTTGCAATCGCCGAGCGCTTCCTTGAGCGCAAGTCCGAGGCAGATGCCCACGTCCTCAACGCTGTGGTGATAATCCACCTCTACGTCTCCCTTGCAAGATACCTCA
>JAGBIA010000112.1 GCA_017935225.1 Clostridia bacterium
CAACACTCAAAATTGTTTGAGCTTTTCGGCTTTGTTGTTACGCCTTTTTTATTTGTATTTTTTCAAAAAGCTCTTGACAAACAGTAACAGGTTTATCGTTCTGTTTTATCGCCAGTTTCGCCTTTGTATTACAGCGTTGCAAGCAACGCGGGCTTCGGGCAAAGCCCATACCCCTATTCTTCGGCGTATAATTCGTCGTAGTACCAACGCATAGGATTTTCGTAAATATATTTTGTGATTTTCTCGTAATCCTCTCCACCTCGGATTATATGCTCATAGAATGAGGTTTGAAACAATTTCTCATTATACCCATTCTTTTTACAGTCTCTCGTCGTTAACGATTTATACGCGCAAACGATATCCATGATCGTAGGGCGGGGGCTTGCTCCCGCCGTTTTGCTATTTAGAATCATAATTGCGTGTATATGGTTAGGCATGATTACATATTTATCAACCGCAAGATACGGATATCGGTCTTCCAGCAAGAATAATTGTTTCTCCGCAATCTCTCCGAATAATGTGTATTCTGTCTTGACTGTTTCGGCGGGAGCAAGCCCCCGCCCTACAATACGCGATAGCACGCATTGTCTGTTTTGCGTGCATATCGTTACAAAATATGCACCCGCAGAACTGTAATCATAATTGTCAAGGCGAGGATGTTTTCGTTTCGATAATTCTTTTTCTCTATCCATTTGCATCACCCACTTCATTATAACACAAATCGGCAGAGAAAACAATTTCTCTGCCGAAATTTTGTACCGGCAAATTCTCCGTTAAGGACAACAGATAAAATTTCTCTGTCTTTTTTATTATTTTTATTTCTTTATCTGCTTGACCTTTGGCTGATAGCGGATCTCGTTTACCGCGTAGACCGTGACGAATGCCTTGGGGTCGAGCTTCTTGACGTAGTCCATCAGCCGCTTGTATTCCTGCTTGTTGACGATAACGATGACCTCACGGCGACGCGTCATATCGTACGCGCCGATTATCTCGTTGATGGTCGCTCCGCTGTGCAGGTCGTTGAGAATGAAATCCACTATCTCGTCGAGCCTCTCGGAGATCACGCAGACTCGGCGCTTGATGTTAAGACCGAAGATGAACTTGTCCACAACCATTCCGCCGAAATACGTGCCGAGGATACTTATGACCGCGATCTTGGTGTCGTAGAAAAAGAAGGAAGCCGCGGCGACCACCACGCCTGAGACCGACACAGCCGTGCCGATGTCCATATGCGTGTACTTGTTGAGTATCTTTGCCACTATGTCAAGTCCGCCCGAGGACGCGTTGCAGGAAAAGAGAAGAGCCATTCCCATACCGACGGTTATCGTGTAGCAGATAACGTCGATCAGCGGATCGTTCGTCAGCGACTCGAAGTTCGGGAAGATCAGCTCGTAAAGACCGATCACGAGCGGCACGAGAATTGCCGCGTAGACCGTCTTTATGCCGAACTCGCGTCCGATCAGTATAAACCCTACGATCAGCAGTATCACGTTTAGAATCAGTGAAAGCATCGAGACGGGGAGGGGAATGAAGGTGCTCAGCATCATAGCGATCGCCGAGCCGCTGCCTATCGCGATATTGAGCGGGAGCATAAAGAAATATATCGCGGTCGCGGCGAGTATCGCGCCAAAGGTGATTATCGCAAATTCTTTAATGATGTTCTTGATCATATCTTTTCCTTATTCAAAAATGTCGTTGTCTCTGAACTGAAGCGCGTAGAGGCTCTTGTAAGTGCCGTTCTGCGCCATAAGCTCCTCGTGTGTGCCGCGCTCGGTGATCCTGCCGTCCATAACCACCGCGATCTCGTCAGCGTTGCGGATAGTCGAGAGTCTGTGCGCGACGACGAGCGTGGTCCTGCCCTTGCAGAGCTCGTCGAGAGCCTGCTGGATCAGCACTTCTGTGGTGTTGTCGAGCGCGCTGGTCGCCTCGTCAAGTATGAGTATCGCAGGATCCTTGAGGAAGACGCGCGCGATACTGAGTCTTTGCTTCTGACCGCCCGAGAGCTTGACTCCGCGCTCACCTATCTCAGTGTCGTAGCCGTTCTCAAGCGTCATTATGTAGTCGTGGATGTTCGCGCGGCGAGCCGCCTCGTGTATCTCCTCGTCGGTAGCGTCGGGGCGACCGTAGAGGATGTTATCTCTGATCGTTCCGACGAAAAGGAAGACGTCCTGCTGAACGATACCGATGTTTTTACGGACAGACTCAAGCGTGAGCGAGCGGATATCCTTGCCGTCGATGCTGATGCTGCCCTCGCCGTTATCAAGCTTGTAGAAGTTCGGGAGCAGGTGGCAGAGCGTGGTCTTGCCGCCGCCCGAGGGACCTACGAGAGCGAGCTTTCTGCCCTTCTCGAGCTTGAGGTCGATATTGTGAAGCACTTCCTTTGTGGGATCGTAGGAGTAGCTTACGTTCTTGAACTCGATCTCGCCCTTTACGTTCTCGAGCGCGATCGCGTCGGGCGCGTCGGTCTCGGGAGTCTCTTCCATTATCTCAACGAAGCGACGGAAGCCGCTGACGCCGTTCTGAAACTGCTCCATAAATCCGATCAGCGTGTTTACGGGGCTGATGAAGAGGTTGACCGAGACGATAAAGGTCGAATAGTCACCGAACGAGATGCGATCTGCGTACAAGAACAGACCGCCCGCGATGAGAATAAATACGTTGAATACGTCGGTTACGAAGGAAGTCGACGCGTGGAACTTCGCCATCGCGCTGTAGGCGCGGCGGGATGCGTCAACGAACTGCTCGTCGCCCTTGACGAACTTTTCGACCTCGCGGTCTGCGTTCGTGTAGGCTTTTGTCACGCGGATACCCGTAACGCTGCTCTCAACGGCGGCATTGATGGTCGCGTTGGATTTGCGGCGATCGTCAAATGCGCGCTTCATCGCCTTTCTGTAGTGCATCGTTACCACGACGAGTATCGGCACGCAGGCAAAGATGATGAGCGTGAGTATCGGGTCTATCGTCATCAGATAGGTGAATGAGAAAACTATCATCACCGAGCTGATAAGCAGGTTCTCAGGTCCGTGGTGAGCAAGCTCGCATACCTCGAAAAGATCGCTCGTGATGCGCGTCATAATGCGTCCCGTCTCGTTGTTGTCGTAGAACGAGAAGGGAAGCTTCTGCAGGTGATCGAACAGATCCTTGCGCATCTGCGACTGCATCTTGACACCGATCAGGTGACCGTAGTACTGCACGAAATAGCGCATAAACATTCTCAGCGCGTATAGCACGAGCACGATCACGCCCGCGATGACGATTGTTGTGTACATTCTCTTCGGAATGTATTCATTGAGCATTTTGTTGGTTACGATGGGGTAGACCATTCCGATGAGTGAGATAAGGAGTGCCGCGAGCATATCGAGCGCGAGCATCTTCTTGTGGGGCTTGTAGTAACTGATAAATCTTTTCAACATTCGCTTATTCTTCCTTTTCTTCCTGTTCTCTTTGCTCGGGCGGTACGTATGCGTTGCATCTGACGTGCTCTGCCTCGGAGCAGCCGTAGTATTTTTTGTGACTGCAACGCGCGTGCTCAGCGTTCTTCAGTGCCGAGAGCTCGTCGATGAGCGCACCGAGCGCGTCCTTGTCAAGACGGTAGTGCGTGTAGTAGCCGCGCTTTTCGCCAATCACGAGTCCTGCCTCGCGGAGCACGCGTAGGTGCTGTGAGACCGCCGACTCGGATAGTCGACTTTTTCGCGCGAGCGCACCGACGCAGTAGCCGCGTTCGGACATAAGCTGAAGCAGGAGAAATCGCTTCGGCTCGCATAGCGCCTTCAGAATTTTTTCGTCCATCTGGATACCTCCGTAATTTGTCGTTTATATTATACTACACTAATTTGATTTCGTCAACACTAAAATAAAAAATAGGGTGAAAAATGTAGAAGGCAACAAGTAAATGCAAAATGTAAAGTGCAAAATTGGCGGAGACCGAGCATTCGTCTGTGATATTCCTTTTCCACGAGATATATCCGATTTCTATTGCAATTTTTTCAAAATAGTGCTATAATGTTATCAGCACCTATGGAGGTATGATATGTATTCACGCGTTTACGTTGAGATAGGCAATATTTGCAATATGAATTGCTCCTTCTGCCACGGCACGAAGAGAGAGCCAAGGCAGATGAACCTCGGGGAATTTGCGCGCATTACCGCAAATCTCAAGGGGATGACCGAATATCTCTATTTTCACGTTCTCGGAGAGCCGCTCTGCCATCCGCTTCTGCCGATATTTATCGAGCACGCAAAGCGTTGCGGCTTCAAGGTCGCGCTGACCACGAACGGCACTCTGCTGAAGTCGCGCGGCGAGGAGATATTGCTCTCAAAACCCTACAAAATAAATATCTCGCTCCACAGCTTCGAGGGCGAGCGCGAGAGCGCGCGGAGAGCCTATATCGAATCCTGCCTCGATTTTGCCGATCGTGCGAGCCGCGAGGGGATCCTCGTCGTGCTCAGGCTCTGGAATCTGGCTGACGGCGGACTTGCCGACGCGACGGTGGAAAACCTCAACGCCGATGTTATGAGCCTGCTTCACGAGCATTTCGGTGAGTTTGAGCAGCTCAGCGAGCGCGGCGCGAGGATAAAGGACAAGCTCCACATCGAGCTCGGCAAGCGTTTTGAGTGGCCCGACGCGGAGGGCGAGGAGCTTGGCGAGGCGGTGTTCTGCCACGGGCTTGGCGATCATTTCGCGATACTTGCCGATGGCACGGTCGTTCCTTGCTGCCTCGATGCTGACGGAGCGGTGGGGCTCGGAAATATCTTCGAGCAGGATATCCGTGACGTGCTGAGATCCGAGCGCGCGCTTGCCATAAAGGACGGATTTTCAAAGAAACGCGCCGCCGAACAGCTTTGCCGCCGTTGCCCTTATTCGAGAAGATTTAAAATATGAGGATGATAAACAGGGGGATAATATCCTCTTGTTTTATTTTGTTACAAGGTGAGCATCCGTCTGCGCTCTCTACTTGCACGGCTCAAACTTACAAAAAGGCGCCCTACGGAGGGAGCTGTCGCGTAAGCGACTGAGG
>JAGBIA010000113.1 GCA_017935225.1 Clostridia bacterium
ATTCGATTACCTGGAAGACCGCACCGTCCATATCGAAAGTAATGCCATTCTTAAAATCGCCTGCTACTACCATTGTTATTTACCTCCAAAAAGTAATTCTTAATTTTTCATACGCATTCATTATACCTCATTTTCGGAGAAATTTCAAGAGCTTTTTGCATTTTTCTTAAAATCTTTACAACTTTTTTTAAAAATTTCGTCTCTTCTCGGCACTGTGCTGAAAAGCTATCGTTATTTTGCTCAAAAAAGTTGCTATTTTATATAAATTATTGTAAAGAATAGCTCAAAATTCAAAAATTCGTTGACAAGAGAGAAAAAAAGGTTTATAATATTATATGATAATATAATCCGAAATTTGTCTTACCCGAAAGGACAGCATAATATGATCAAAAGTATGACCTCCTTCGGAAGAGCAAGAAAGACGGTCGGCGGTAAGGATATCACGGTCGAGCTCAAGTCAGTCAACAACAGATTTTTTGACTGCTCGGTAAAGCTTCCCCGCTCTTTCTCTTTTCTTGAAGAAAAGATAAAACCCTATTTGCAGGCAAACTCGATCTCTCGAGGAAAGGTCGATGTGTTTATCACGATCGACGTCATCGACTCCCCCGTTCCCGATATATGCATAGACGAGGGATATGCCGAGGCGTACATCAAGGCGCTCCGCGAGCTTGGTGAGAAGTTCGACCTCAAGGACGACATCAGCATCATGCGAGTCGCGCAGAACCACGATATCTTCGTGGTCAGAAAGTCCGAGGAGGACACCGAGAAGGAATGGGCAGATCTTTGCACCGTGCTTGACGAGGCGATCGCAGGATTTATCGCAGGACGCGAGCGCGAGGGCGCGAACATCGAGCGCGATCTTAGTGCAAAGGTAGAAAACATCAAGAGCCTCGTCGGAAAGATCGAGGAGGTCTCGAAGAATGACGTCGAGGATTACAGAGCAAAGCTTGAAGGCAAGCTTCGCGATATGCTTGCGGACAATCGCATAGTATTCGACGAGAGCAGAATTCTGACCGAGTGCGCGATATTCGCAGATAAGGTTGCCATCGACGAGGAGCTTGTCAGACTCCGCTCCCACTTCGACGGATTTTATGACATTATCGCATCGGGCGAGCCCGCGGGAAGAAAGCTTGATTTTCTCATTCAGGAGATGAACCGCGAGACCAACACCATAGGCTCGAAGTGCCAGAACTCCTCTATCGCGAAGATCGTCGTGGACATTAAGTGCGAAATCGAGAAGATACGAGAGCAGATACAGAACATCGAATAAAAAAGATTTTTCTTTTGGAGAACAGCTATGAAATTTATCAATATCGGCTTTGGCAATATGGTTGCCGCTGACCGCATAATCACTATCGTAAGCCCCGACTCCGCCCCCGTCAAGAGACTTATTCAGGATGCAAAGGACGCAGGAAGAGTTATAGACGTATCCTGCGGCAGACGTACGCGCGCGGTCATCATCACCGACAGCGAGCACGTTATCCTCAGCGCGATACAGTCCGAAACCATTGCCAACAGACTCGATACCGATTCCGAGGACGAGACTGAGCCCGAATGATCAAAGAAAGGACCTCTCTATGAAAAAAGGACTTATGCTCGTTGTATCCGGACCCGCAGGAAGCGGCAAGGGTACTGTCAACGCTATGCTGCTTGAGCGCGAGGATTTCGCATTCTCTGTCTCGGCAACCACGCGCGCTCCTCGTCCGGGTGAGATCGACGGCGTGAATTATCATTACATAACACGCGAGGAATTTCTCGCGAGAATAGACTCGGGCGATATGCTTGAGTATACCGAATACTGCGGAAACTTCTACGGCACACCACTCAAGGAAGCCGAAGAGGTAATGCAGTCGGGTAAAAATCTCATCCTCGAGATCGAGGTAGAGGGCGCGCGCAACGTAAAGGCTAAATACCCCGACGCTGTGCTCGTGCTTCTCCTCCCACCCTCCTACTCCGAGCAGGAGGCGCGCCTGCGCGGCAGAGGAACCGAGACCGAGGACAAGATACTTCTTCGACTCGCAAGAGCCAAGGAAGAGGTCGCGCTCGCGGATTGCTACGACTACGTCGTGTATAACTTCGACGGCAGAGCACGCGATGCCGCAGACCAGATCCTTTCGATCGTCGAAGCCGAAAAGCTCTCCATCAGACGCAACCCCGACGTTGCAAAGAACTATCTCAATGCTTAAAATTTAAATCTACATAAACATTTACTAAGGAGACAAAAATGCTTTATCCTACTATCTCTGAACTTACCAAGGACGAATTCAACCGCTACGAGCTTGCTCTTGCTACCGCAAAGTGCGCAAGACTCATCACCGACGAGTACGTAAAACAGCGCGAGGCTGCTGAGAAGTCGGCAACCGGCAACAAAGAAGCAGACCGCAATCTCATCAACATGATCAACAAGGAATACCGCGATGAAAAGGCAGTAAAGAACGCTATCACCCGTATCAGCAGCGGTGAGTATAAGATCGTTCACGTTGAAGATGTCGAAAATACTGAGGAGACCGAAGAGACCGAGGCTGTTGCAGAAGAGACTGCAGAGACTGCGACTGCGGACGCAGAATAATCAGAGAACAAAAAAATACGCCTTTGGGGAAACGGAGGGATAATATGCCTGAATACGCAGGGCTGCACATACTGAAAAGCTTATATCATATCGATAACGAGTACGATTATTTTATTCCGCCGCATCTGCGCGATAACATTCGCGTGGGTGATTTCGTATCGGTTCCCTTTGACACGGCTAATGCAAGGGAGATCGCTTTGGTGGTCTCCCTTAAAGATTGCCCACCGGACAGAAACAGAAGCTACAAGCCGATAGATTCTATATGCGATAAAAGGCTGTCGCTCTCGTCTGAGATGCTCGGTCTTTGCTTTTTTATGAAAGAGCAAACGCTTTGCACTATCGGTGACGCGGTAAGGAGTATGATCCCTGCCGCAGTACTTTCCCGTCCGCACACGGTCTATATGCCGACCGACGCGGACAGACCGTCGGATGCCGCGCTCGATCCGTCTACGCTCTACATTCTCGACTTCATCAAGAAAAAACAGAAGGTCGACCTCGAGACGCTCAAATCTCACTTTGGTCCTGCGACAAAGGGCGCAATATCGGCTCTCGTCGCGGCGGGACTGATAAACGAGGACTACGAGATCCGCGAAGTATCAAGAAAGACCGAGAACTTTTACAAGCTCGCGATCAGCGTCGAACGCGCAAGAGATATCCTCGACGGCAAGGACGGTGAGATCCGTCTGCGCTCGCTCGCGCATATCGGTCTGCTGAGTTATATGACCGACCGAGAGGGCGAGGAGATACCGCTCAAACAGGTGCTGTCTGATTGCGCAGTATCGCCCGCTCAGCTCAAGGCGCTCTGCGATAAGGGTATTCTTGAGAAGCTGCAGAAGAGCGTCGACAGAGGGCTTGAGATCATCGATCCCGACGAGTACGCAAACGGCGAGCAAAAGCCGCTCGTGCTGAACGAGGAGCAAAGCGCGGCGTACGCAACGCTCTGCGAGCTTATCGATAGCGGTGAGCCGAGAGCCGCTCTGCTCCACGGAGTCACGGGAAGCGGAAAGACCTCGGTTATGATGAAGACCATCGACCGAGTGCTTGACGGCGGCAGGAGCGTTATCGTTCTACTGCCCGAGATAGCCCTCACGCCACAAACGCTCGCGGTATTCTGCTCACGCTACGGTCGCCGCGTGGCGATAGTCCACTCGGGGCTCTCGGAGGGCGAGAGACTTGACACATACAAAAGAATAAAGAGTGGTGGTGCTGACGTCGTTATCGGCACGCGCTCTGCCGTTTTCGCTCCGCTTGATAACCTCGGTCTTATAATTATTGACGAGGAGCAGGAGCATACCTATAAATCCGACCGAGACCCCAAGTACCACGCAAGAGACGTGGCGCGCTACCGAGTCAGCAAGCAGAACGCGCTTATGCTGCTCGCATCCGCGACTCCGTCCTTCGAGAGCTACCACAAGGCAGAGGAAGGAAAATACACGCTTATCAAGCTCGAGCATCGCTACGGAAGTGCAAAGCTCCCAAAGGTCTCTGTCGTCGATATGCGAAAGAATTCGGGCGGCGGTGTGACCTCACCGCTTGGCAATCAGCTCTGCGAAAAGCTTGTGCGCACAAAGGAAGAGGGCAACCAATCCATACTCTTCATCAACCGCCGCGGATACAACAATTTCGTATCCTGCAGAAGCTGTGGAGAGGCTATTTCCTGCCCAACCTGCAGTGTCTCGATGACCTACCACACGTTCGGCTCATCGTATGAAAAGGGTGAGCTGCGCTGTCATTGGTGCGGCAGACGAATGCCGATGCCGAGCGAATGTCCGTCCTGCAAGAGCGAGCATATCACCAGAATGGGCTACGGAACTCAGCGCATCGAGCAGGAGCTTCGCGAGCTTTTGCCGAATGCGGAAATTCTGCGAATGGACACCGACACCACGAGCACCAAGAACGCCTACGGCGAGCTGCTCGGAAAATTCCGCAGACGCGAGGCTGACGTACTGCTCGGCACGCAGATGGTGACAAAAGGTCACGACTTCCCCGCAGTCACGACTGTCGGAGTTCTGCTCGCGGACGCATCACTCTATCTCGACGACTACCGCGCGACCGAGCGCACATTTTCGATGCTGACTCAGGTCATAGGCCGCGCAGGCAGAGCAGACAAGGAGGGCGAGGCGATCATACAGACCAACAACCCCGACCACGACTGCATCCGTCTTGCCTGCAAGCAGGACTACGAGAGCTTTTATCGCAACGAGATCAGACTGCGCCGTCAGCTCAGATTTCCGCCGTTTTGCGATATCGCGCTGATGACTCTCTCGTCCGAGGACGAAAAGGAGCTTCTGCGCGCGTCAAAAATACTCGCGGATAAGTTTTCGAAGCTTGTGAGCGAGGAGTATTCCGATCTGCCGCTCCTCACATTCGGACCGTTCGAGGCTCCCGTGTACAGAGTCGAGGGCAGATACAGAATGCGAATGGTGATAAAGTGCAAGCTCAACCGCCGCTCTCGCGCGCTCTTCTCTTCTCTTCTCTCGGATTTTTCAAAATCAGGCGCGAAGGGACTCAACCTCTCAATAGACTTCAATCCGTCAAATCTTTGATATATTTGGTATAATTGATAATAAACTTAAGGAGAAAATCATGGCTAAGCTGAAAATACTTAAGATCGGCGACGAAACACTCCGCAAGGTATGCCGTCCCGTAGATAATATAACCCCCAGAATACTGCGTCTTCTCGACGACATGGTCGAAACTATGCGCGCCGCTGACGGCGTGGGACTCGCCGCACCGCAGGTTGGAGTTCTGCGCAGAATAGTAGTTATCGAGACTCCCGACGAGGGACTCTTCGAGCTTATCAACCCCAAGATCATCGCGTATTCGGGCGAGCAGGAGAGCGAAGAGGGCTGTCTCTCGGTTCCGGGCAGATGGGGAGTTACGCGCAGACCGATGCACGTCACTGTAAGAGCGCTCAACCGCAAGGGCGAGACGGTCGACATCACGGGCTCGGGACTTCTTGCAAAGGCATTCTGCCACGAGCTCGATCACCTCGACGGAAAGCTTTACGTCGATTGCGCGATCAGAATGGATAACGACGAATAAGAGGGATATAATATGAAAATACTGTTTATGGGCACGCCCGACTTCGCGCTCTTTACGCTCAAGGCTCTCGTTGAGGAGAGCGAGCACGAGATCTGCGGTGTCGTCACTCAGCCCGACAAACCCAAGGGACGCGGCTACGCGCTTCTTCCCCCTCCCGTAAAGGTATACGCCGAGGAGAAAGGAATTCCCGTATATCAGCCTGCAACTCTGCGTGACGATGCTTTCGCTGAGCTTCTCGCTTCTATCGACCCCGAGCTTATTGTGGTCGTCGCATACGGAAAGATACTTCCCAAGAACGTGCTTGAATACTGCAAATACGGCTGTATCAACGTTCACGGCTCGCTCCTGCCCGAGTACAGAGGCGCAGCTCCAATGCAGAGGGCCATCATCGACGGCAAGAGCGTGACCGGAATTACCACTATGTATATGGCTGAAGGACTCGACACGGGCGATATGCTGCTCAAGTACGAGCTTGAGATCGGCGAGAATGACAATTTTGAGGATATCCACGACGGACTCGGCGCACTCGGAGCTAAGGCTCTGCTCGATACGGTCGCTCTTCTCGAGAAGGGCGAGGCTGTGCGCGTGTCTCAGGATGATTCTCTCTCGACCTACGCCGCTAAGATAACCAAAGAGGACTGCATCCTTGATTTTAGTAAGGATGCCCGCACTCTCCACAACCTCATAAGAGGTCTTTCGCCTATTCCGCTCGCACTCACTCACACACCCGACGGCAAGCTGCTCAAAGTGATCGAGACGAGAGTGGCAGACGACTCTGCACCTCACACTGAGGACGAGATCGGCAAGGTCATCTCGCTTGATGGTGGAATTGAAGTCGCGTGTGCTATCGGCTCGGTAAGAATTCTCCGCCTTCTCCCCGAGGGCAAGTCGCGAATGAGCGCAGAGGATTTCATCAGAGGACGCAAGATCGCGATCGGCGACAGACTTTCCTGATTTAAAATAGAAAGGTAAACTTTGATATGATGTTCGGTCTCTTCCACTACGATTGGACCATACTTTTGGTGATACCCGGATTTCTGATCTCGCTCTGGGCGCAGGCCAAGGTGTCATCGACTTTCAAAAAATATTCGGCTATGCGCACCTACAGAGGTTACACGGGCTACGATGCGGCAAGAAGGATACTCGACGCAAACGGGCTCTCGCACGTGCGCATCGAGCAGGTCGCAGGACATCTGTCCGACCATTACGATCCGCGAGCTAACGTAATAAGGCTCTCGGCAAGCGTATATTCCTCGCCCTCCCCCGCGGCTATAGGTGTTGCGGCTCACGAGGCAGGCCACGCGATACAGTACGCCAAGGGATATGCGCCGATCAAGCTCCGCGCGGGTCTCGTTTCTATCACGAATTTCTCGTCAATGCTCGCAATTCCGCTCTTTTTCATAGGACTTCTGATGGCGAGTGAGCCGCTGATGCTCGCAGGCATTCTGCTTTATGCCGCCATCTCGTTTTTCCAACTCGTAACGCTCCCCGTCGAGTTCAACGCGTCCTCGCGTGCACTCGCGGTGCTGTCGGGCTCGGGAATGCTCAATCCCGACGAGCTTAAGGGCGCGAAGCAGGTACTGACTGCCGCCGCACTGACCTACGTTGCCGCACTGCTGACCTCGCTTCTCACGCTTCTCCGTCTCATTCTGATAGCAGGCGGAAGAGGCAATAGAAGAAGATAAAAATTACGCAACGACATTAGAAAAGTTTCGCTCAAGCCTTTTCAAAGGCTTGCGGTTTCCAAAGGCAGAGCCTTGGTCGCTCTCCGCAGAGAGCGAAATTCTAAAACGGCGTTTCTCTTTTGCTAACTTTTCTCTTTGCGCCTTTCGTGCCAAAGAGAAAAGTGGTCAACAAAGTTAGATGTTTTAAAAAACATCGCTCACCACAAAAACATATATACTTTTTATCCGCTTTTTCTTTTGACTCAAAAGGTGCAAAAGAAAAAGCTAACGGTCAAAAACATAGTCGTCTTGAGCACGAACGCATAGCGCGTGCTCAATACTCCTTGTTTTTTCCTATTTTCGCGGCGGCTTCTTCGTCCACAGGACGCGCCGACGTGAAAATCAAAAAGAAAACACCGAAAGGAGAGTTTCGCTCGTTGCGACGAGCGACCGACGTTTCGTCGTCGGCTCACGACAAACTTTTGAAAAAGTTTGATCAAAACTTTCCTGCGGCGCACCCAATAAGGTTTCAATCTCACTCTTCACAATAAAAATCCGAGTTTTCGGTGCCGATGAGGCGTCCGAAAGCTCTACCTAAACATAGCAAACATCAAAGTTATATCAAAACAACAAAGAACGAGCCAAAACCCTTAAAATCCCCTTCATTCAAGTTCTTTGCGCCACTTTCTCCGAAAGAAAGTGGCAAAAAACCAATACAAACTTACTAATTTCCAACACAAACTAACTACCAAACTATCAAACTAACAGGATACAAAATGACACCAAGACAACTCGCTCACACGCTTCTGCTCAGGGCAGAAAAGGCAGGACAATATTCAAATATAGCACTTGACCACGCGCTTGAAGCGAGCGAGATGTCGCCCGCCGACAAGCGACTTGCGTCCATACTCTTCTACGGAGTGACCGAGCGCAAGCTGACGCTTGACTACCGCATTGCCGCTCTTTCGTCGCGACCTCTCTCCGAGCTTGACGCAAGCGTGCTCTGCGCTCTGCGACTCGGGATCTATCAGCTTAGCTACCTCGACCGCATCCCCGCACACGCGGCGATAAACGAGACAGTCTCGCTCTGCACCAAGAGGACGGCAGGCTTTGTAAACGCGATACTCCGCGCTCATACGAGAACACCCGTAAACGAGCCCGAAAGAGACGATATTTCTTACTATCTTTCAATAAAATACTCTGTCTGCCGCGAGCTTGCAAAGAAGCTGATCGACTCCTACGGTGAGGACGAGACCGAGCGCATCCTCGAGGGCTTTAATACCACGCCCGACACGACGCTCAGGACCAACACGCTTCGCATCAGCCGCGAAGAGCTTGCAAAAAATATAGAGGGCGCGACGTACAGCGAAAACTCACCCGCAGGACTTCACGTCAAGGGCGCGGTGCGCGAGCTTTACGGCTATAGCGACGGACTTTTCTTCGTTCAGGACGAGGCATCGCAGATCTGCGTTGAGGCACTTGACGCGCGCGAGGGCGACACGCTCATCGACGTCTGCTCCTGCCCGGGCTCCAAGAGCTTCGGCTCGGCTATAAAGATGAACAACAAGGGCAGAATTCTCGCGTTTGATCTTCACGAAAACAAGCTCTCGCTGATAAAGAGCGGCGCTGAGCGACTCGGCATTGATATCATCGAGACTCGTGCGGCAGACGGCAGAATTGAGATACCCGAGCTCATCGCCTCTGCCGATCGCGTGCTTTGCGACGTTCCCTGCTCGGGATTTGGCGTTATCTCGAAAAAACCCGAGCTCAGATACAAGAACCCCAAGGAGTCCGAGCGACTCCCCGAGATACAACGCGCGATACTTGATAACGCGTGCAAGTACGTCAAGCGCGGCGGACTGCTCGTCTACTCGACCTGCACTCTGCTCCCTGAGGAAAATGAGCTCAGAGTGCTTGATTTTCTTTCGCGCCATCCCGAGTTCGAGCTTGCTCCCTTCACGGTCGGCAAGGTCGAAGCAAAGGACGGATACATCACTCTCTATCCGCATATACACAAAACCGACGGATTTTTCGTTTCTAAGCTTATAAGGAAGTAAACTTTATGGAAAATCAGAAAATTGACCTTTTCTCGCTTTACGAGAGCGAGCTTGAGGAATTTATAATCTCTATCGGCGAGCCGAAATACCGCGCAAAGCAGTTATTTACGCAGATGCACAAGGGTGTCGCTCCCGCGGATATGACCAATATCGGCAAGGCGACAAAGCAGAAGATAGACGAGCGTGCCTACTATTCTCTCCCGAGCATACGCAGAAAGCTTGTCTCTGCTATCGACGGAACGGTAAAATACCTCTTCGAGCTTTGCGACGGCAACTGCGTTGAGAGCGTCGTTATGAAATACAAGCACGGAAACACAATCTGCGTATCCTCGCAGGTCGGTTGCCGTATGGGATGCGCCTTCTGCGCCTCGACGATCGGCGGAAAGCTGCGCGATCTGCGCGCCTCCGAGATACTCGGGCAGGTGATGATGGCGCAGAACGACACAGGCGAGCGAATTTCCAATATAGTAATGATGGGAATTGGCGAGCCGCTTGACAACTACGACAACGTAATAAGATTTCTCCGTCTCGTCGGATGCGAGAACGGAATGAACATAGGCTATCGACATATATCTCTCTCGACCTGCGGTCTTGTTGACAAGATCGAAAGGCTTGCTAAGGAGGATATGCCGATAACTCTCTCTATCTCACTTCACGCGTCGGACGACGAGACGAGAAGCGAGATAATGCCGGTAAACAGAAAATGGAACGTATCCTCACTCCTTGAAGCCTGCAGAAAGTACTACGCGACGACGGGCAGGCGGATCTCCTTTGAATACACGCTCATCGCAGGCAAGAACGACTCTGTCGCATCTGCCGAGCGACTTGCAAAGGTGCTCAACTCCGCGCTCCGCCCCAAAAAGAGCGACTCCTTCCCCATCCACGTCAATCTCATCCCCGTAAACCCCGTAGAAGAGACGGGATTTGCGGCATCGGGCAAGCAGTCGGTTGCGAAATTCGCAAAAACGCTTGAGGACAACGGCATCCGTGCGACCGTGCGCCGCACGCTCGGTGCGGATATAAACGCATCCTGCGGACAGCTCAGGCGAGAGGAAGAAAAGAGATCCTGAGTCGACACCTCTGTTACATATTTAATTGCAGAGGTGCTTATGAAATACAGGATCAAGAGGGCTTATACCAAAAAAAGAAGCGAACAGCTCCCGAAGCCCTTCACCGCGCTTGCGAGAAACGAGGAGATCGACCTCTTCGGTGAGTTCGATGAGGAGCAAAAAAGAAAAAGAACCCTCTTCTCTGCGCGCCTACGTGCGACACTTGAGAGAATGCGTTCGAAATGGATAGCCATTGGGGAAAAAAGGCGACCGCCGATAGCTTTGCGAGTGCTCTTAAGGGCACTTGCCATCGTGCTGTCGGTCGCGATACTCACGGCTATTGTCGTGATATATTCGGTTTTCGGCTTCGTTGGTGCGAGCTATAGAACTCTCAGAGTCCCCGACCTTATCGGTCTATACGAATCTGATGCGCTCGCTAAGGAGTCCGACAGCTTTGAATACAGCATAAAATACGAATACAATCCCACGAAAGCGGCAGGAAGCGTCATATCGCAAAGCCCTGCGCCGAACGTGGAAAGAAAGCTCTACTCGCGCGACGGCAGACTGAGCGTGACGCTGACGGTCAACACCGCAACTCCGTCGACATCTATGCAGAGCGCGATCGGTATGACGAGGCGCGACGCATTACTGATGTTGCGCAACGCAGGTATCGAGGTCACGCTTATCGAAGAGTGGTCGGACACCGTTCCCGCGGGTATAGTGAGCTACTGCTCGTTTGAGGACGGCGAGGCTCTTGAGCTCGGGCAGAGCGTACTCATAAAAGTCAGCCGCGGCAAGCGGATACCGCTTGTGAGAGTTCCCGAGCTTTGCGGCCTTGGTGAGACTGAGGCACTCGAGAGACTCTCGCTTAGCGGCCTTTTGGTGGGAGAAATAAAATACGCGCCCTCCGATCTTCCTTTAGGCAGAGTGATCGCCCAGGAGTTCTCGAGCGGCACCGAGATAGAAGAAGGAACGCGCGTGAATCTTACCGTCAGCGGCGGAGAGAGTTTTGGATAACTTTAGTTTTTAGAGAGGAATTTTGATGCAAAACGGAAATTATGGCAAAATAATGCTTGGAGTGGGCGGACTTTACACCGTCCGCGTGCTTTCCTCGTGCAACGGTGAGAAGAGCGAGCTTGAGGGCAGTACGGTAAACTGTCGCGCGCGCGGCGCGTTCAAGCACAATAACGTCACTCTGCTTGCTGGAGACGACGTGATAATCCGCCCTGCGAGCGAGAAGGATGCCGATATCTTCAAGGGCAAATCAAAGCAGAGCGAGCATATGACCGAATTTGTCATTGACGAGCTTTGCGAGCGCAAGAATTCTCTTATCCGTCCTCCTCTCGCAAATCTTGACTTTATTTTCATAACCATGGCGGCGGCATCACCCGCTCCGATACTTACGACGGTCGACAAGCTGATATGCATCGCGGAGTTCAACAAGATCGAGCCCGTGATCGTCATCACGAAATGTGAGCTTGACCCCAAATACGCAGACGAGCTTGCAGAAATATACGAGAAGAGCGGATTTACCGTTTTCAAGCTCTCTGCGGTCGAGAATATCGGCGTTAAGCCTATAGATGAGTTCATTCGCGAAAATCTGACAGACGGTAAGACCGCGGCATTCGCAGGCGCGTCGGGAATAGGAAAATCCACGCTTCTCAACCGCCTCTTCCCCGCCCTCGAGCTCTCGACGTCCGAGATCAGCCGAAAGATCGAGCGCGGCAGACACACAACGCGCAAGGCTGAGCTTTACACGCTTGGGGATGCTCTTGACTGCGGTTACATAGCCGACACCCCCGGCTTTTCGATGCTCGACTTCGCGCGCTTCGACTTTTTTGAGAAGGACGACCTCCCAACGACGATGCGCGAGTTCGTGCCGCTCATAGAAAAATGCAGATACACCAAATGCTCGCACACCAAGGAAGAGGGCTGTGCCGTGCTCGAGGCTCTGCGCGACGGACGCGTTGCGCGCTCGCGGCACGAGAGCTACTGCGAGCTTTTTGAGATACTTAAGGCAAAGAAGAAATGGTAATGGAGGAGCTATGCAAAAAGCTTTCATCTACGTGGGTGGCGAGATACACCCTGAAAACATAACCGAGCACCCGAAGGCTGATGATCTGACCATCGCGGCTGACTCGGGATACCACAACGCGCTCTCCCTTGGCGACCGCGTGCAGATACTCGTCGGCGACTTTGATTCGATCGACAAAGGGCGCGAGATCGACGAGAAGATCGAGATCCTGACAGTTCCCGCTGAGAAGGACTTCACCGACACTCAGCTTGCAGTCGAGACCGCGATAAAGCGCGGCGCGCGTGACATCGTGATCATAGGCGGACTTAGCGGTCGACTTGACCACACGCTCTCAAATCTCGCAATTCTGCGAGAGCTGAGCGAGGCGCAGGTCTACGCGCTCATCACCGACGGCAAAAACCGCGTACGTTACATACGCTCGACCAGCACGCTGATCTCAAGGAGCGGATACAAGTACCTCTCGCTCATCGCGGACGATGATAAGATCAAAGGCGTATCGGTCGAGGGTTGCAAATATCCGCTTGATAATGCCACTCTCACAAACCGCTATCAGTACGCAGTCTCAAACGAGATCACGGGCAACTGCGCGCTCGTATCGGTCAAAAAAGGCGGACTTTACATTGTTGAGAGCGCGGAGTGAGACTTTCTGTCACTTATGGCAAGCCGCGTCGAAGATGCCCACGTGACAGTCTGTATAAGCATACCAAGGGTGCAAAGCTCCTGCTCTGCATCCTTCTTTTTTTCGCCCTCGCGAAGCCGCTTTTCGATATACGCGAGCTTGCGGCGACCGAGAATGCTCTCAAGCATCGCAATATCCTTGCCCGGAAGCGAGTTGAAGCGGCGATAAAGATAAGAATAGACCGAAAAAAGCTCTTCCCGTCTATCCCTATCCCTCGGCATCACCGCGGTGCACTCCACACCGTAGAACGCGCCGAGTCGGTCCGCGCGATCGTTTGAGTAGGATATGCTCTTCTGCCTCATCGGGTCGGAATACACCACTCCCCTGCCGTCTGCCGATGAGAGAAGCTCGCAAAGTGAGGGCATAAAGCCGTCAAAGCGCGGATATTCAAAGGCGATCAGCGCGTCGGAGAGCGAGTCCTCGATGCTCTTCTCACGCGTCACGGCATAAGGCTCGATCGCCCTCTGCCGCTCGGTGCGTGCCTGGCGGCGTTCATTTCTGCAATATCGAAATCTGCTCATTCCGAGCCGCCCGAATATCACGCACTCACCCGGTGCGACCTCGCGGATGTCGGTGTACACGTCGCTCGCGCGATATATGCCTGCAGGCGAGGTGAGAAGCAAAGAAAGGCTCTCGCGGTCAATGCTCGCGCACTCTCCCGTCGCCGCGAGAATTCCGCGTATCTCGGATGCGAAACAGACCGATCGGTCAAATATCTTGTAATATAGCGGTCGGCGGCCTTCAGCGTCACGCGCGAGCACCAATATCTCGCGCTCGCCGTCGTAGAGCGCGAGTGAGAAGTCGCCCTCAAGCGTGGAAAGAAACTCCATTCCGTCAATTCTGTAGGACTCAAAGACCGCAGAGCTTTGATGCTTCTCCGAGTCGATCGCGAGCGCGTATTCCCTGCCGCGCCGCTCGAAGATCGCGGGCTGTCTGTCCTCGTCGGAGCAGAACGCGTTCTGCTTTGAGGAGTTGTAGATAAGACACGCTCCGTCACCTATATATGCCGAGCTCCGCCGTCTGCCGCGCAGAGCCATCGCCCGACGCATCAGAAGAAGTCTGTCGATATGCACCTCGCGACCGCAAAGATCCACAATTCCGCCTATTGCACTCATAATATTCCTCCGTCACTTTACTGTAAATATGATATGAAGCCGCAAAAGAAAAAATAAGTCACACAGAAGATTTTTTGCATATAATGTAGCGAGACCAAATCACACGGAGGTGCTTTATGAAGATAGTTTTAGTACATACCCCAAAGTTTTTCGGACCGATATTGCGAAAGATCTTCGGAGTTGAGAGAAAAAAGGATAAATAGACAAACGGGCTGCCTTTGCAGCCCGTTTTTGATATGCTTTAATTTGGATTTGGCGATTGACTTTTTATATAAGTTGTTGTATAATAGACTTAGAAATTATTCCGAAAGGACTTATTATGCATAAAGGATTTTTGCCGATAACGGCACAGGAAATAAAGGAGCTTGGTTGGGATCGCCCCGACTTCGTCTACGTCTGCGGCGACGCCTACGTTGACCACCCGTCCTTCGGCGCGGCGATAATCACGCGCGTGCTTGAGGCGGCGGGATTTCGCATCGCGTTCCTGGCTCAGCCCGACTACAAAAGCTGCGAGGAATTCAAAAAATTCGGCCGTCCGCGTCTTGGCTTTCTCGTCTCCGCGGGCAACATCGACTCGATGGTCGCGCACTACACCGCCGCAAAGAAGAAACGCTCGTCCGACTACTACTCTTCCGGCGGCAAGGCAGGCAAGCGACCTGACAGAGCGACGATAGTTTACTGCAACCGCATACGCGAGGCTTATGGCGACGTACCGATCATCATAGGCGGACTTGAAGCCTCCCTGCGCCGCTTTGCACATTACGACTATTGGTCTGACAGCATCCGCCGCTCGATACTCGTCGACAGCCGCGCCGACATTCTCACCTACGGAATGGGCGAGAATATCCTGCTTCGCATCGCGACTCTGCTTGATAAGGGTGTGCCCGTCAAGAAGATACGCGACGTGCTCGGAACCGTCTATATCTGCTCCGAAGGCGAGAAGATACACTATCCCGTAGCGGCAGAGTTTGACTACAACGAGCTTAAGGTTGACAAGAGAAAATATGCCGAGGCTTTCGGCGTTCAGTATAAAAATCAGGATGCGATAAACGGAAAGGCTATCGTCGAGCATTACGACGGAAAGCTGCTCGTTCAAAATCCCCCTATGCCGCCGCTTGAGCGTGAGGAGCTTGACCGAGTCTACTCTCTTCCCTATATGCGCACCTACCACCCCATCTACGAAAAGGACGGAGGTGTGCCCGCGATCGAAGAGGTGCGTTTCTCGCTGACTCACAACCGCGGCTGCTTCGGCGCGTGCAATTTCTGCGCGCTCGCGTTCCATCAAGGGCGCACCGTGCGCTCACGGAGCATCGAGAGCGTGCTTGACGAGGCAAAGAAGATCACCGAGATGCCCGATTTCAAGGGATATATCCACGATGTCGGCGGACCGACGGCTAATTTCCGCTACCCCGCCTGCAAAAAGCAGCTCAGCGAGGGTGTCTGCTCGACGCGCAAGTGTCTCTCTCCCACACCCTGCAAAAATCTGATAGCGGATCACTCGGAATACATCAAGCTCATCGAGTCGATCGAATCTCTGCCTAAGGTCAAGAAGGTATTTATCCGCTCGGGCATCCGCTTCGACTATCTGCTTGCCGATCCCGATGATAGCTTTTTCAAGAAGCTCGTGCGAGACAACGTCAGCGGTCAGCTCAAGGTCGCTCCCGAGCATTGTTCGTCGGCTGTTCTGCGCTGTATGGGCAAGCCCGACTTCAGCGTTTACGAAAAATTCCGCAAGCGTTACTTCGAGCTGACAAAATCCTTTGGCAAGGAGCAATATCTCGTTCCCTACCTTATGTCGAGCCACCCCGGATCAACGCTCGCCGATGCGCTCGAGCTCGCACTCTGTCTAAAGCGCGACCACTACGCACCCGAGCAGGTTCAGGACTACTACCCCACTCCCGGAACGGCGTCGACGGTAATGTTCTACACGGGTATCGATCCGCTGACTATGAAAAAGGTCTACGTTGCGACGGATTACCACGAAAAGCAGCTCCAGCGCGCTCTGCTTCAGTACAACCGTCCGCAGAATGCGCCGCTCGTGCGTGAGGCACTCATAAAGCTCGGTCGTGAGGATCTTATAGGCTTCGGTCCCGAATGTCTCGTCCGCCCCGAGCGAGAGAGAGTTCAGAAGCCAAGCACTAATGCAAAGAAGCCGCCCGCAAGCGCAAAGAAACCCTCGGCGAACACGCGATCCAAGGGCAACAACACAAGAAATTCAAAGCAGAATTCAAATAAAACAACAAATTCCAAAAATAACAGACAAAGGAGTAAAAAATGATCTACGACGAGAACAGAAAACGTAAAGAGCTTGACAAAAAGCTGTTTGAGAACCCCACCTGTGAATACCGCGGAACTCCATTCTGGGCTTGGAACTGCGATCTTGAGCGCGACGAGCTTCTGCGTCAGATAGACGTATTCAAGGAGATGGGACTCGGCGGCTTCCATATGCACGTAAGAACGGGTATGTCGACAGAGTACCTCTCGGACGAGTTCATGTCGTTTATCAAGGCTTGCACCGAGCACGCAAAGGAAAACGAAATGCTCGCGTGGCTCTACGACGAGGATAGATGGCCCTCGGGCGCGGCAGGCGGTATCGTCACCAAGGATTACGCTATGCGACAGAGATATCTGCGCTTTACGGCGAACAAGGCTCGCGCGCTCGGCGAGCACGATCTGCTGATCGCGAGATTTGATATTATTCTTGATGAGGGCGGTTGCCTTCGCTCCTACGAAAGACTCTCCGAGGGCGAGAGCGCAAAGGGCGTTGAGTGGAGAGTTATCCGCGAGATCGCAGGAAACAGCCCTTGGTACAATGGTCAGGCATACGTTGACACGCTCAATCCCAAGGCGATCGAGAAATTCATCGACGTGACCTACAAGCCCTACGCAAAGACGGTCGGCGAGGAGTTCGGCAAGACGGTTCCCGCAATCTTCACCGACGAGCCTCAGTTCTCGCGCAAGGGCGTGCTCCCTTACGCGAACAGCCAAAATGACGTCACTCTCCCTTGGACCGACGATTTTGACGAGAGCTACTCAGAAAAATACGGCGAGTCCATCATCCCCCATCTGCCCGAGCTTCTCTGGGATCTTCCCGACGGAAAGCCCTCGCTTGCGCGCTACAGATACCACGACCACGTTTGCGATCGCTTCACCGAGGCATTTGCAGATACCTGCGGCAAGTGGTGCGACGAGCACGGTCTTGCTCTCACGGGACATATGATGGAGGAGCCAAGCCTCCACTCGCAGACCCACTCTCTTGGTGAGGCTATGCGATCCTACCGTTCCTTCGGCATCCCCGGTATCGATATGCTTTGCGGATATTTCGAGTTCAGCACAGCAAAGCAGTGCCAATCCGCAGTTCATCAGTATGGCAAGCCCGGTATGCTCAGCGAGCTCTACGGCGTTACGGGTTGGGATTTCGACTTCCGCGGACACAAGCTCCACGGCGACTGGCAGGCGGCTCTCGGCGTAACCGTCAGAGTTCCCCATCTTTCCTGGGTATCGATGCACGGAAACGCTAAGCGCGACTACCCTGCATCTATCCACTATCAGTCCTCCTGGCACAAGGAATATTCCTACGTCGAGGACCACTTTGCAAGAGTAAATACCGCCCTCACGAGAGGCAAGCCTATCGTAAAGGTCGGAGTTATCCACCCCGTTGAGAGCTATTGGCTGCACTTCGGTCCCGAAGAGAACACCAACCTCATCCGCTCGGCGATGGAGGCTAACTTCCAGAACGTAACTCAGTGGTTGCTCCGCGGCTCGATAGATTTTGACTATATTTCCGAGTCTCTCCTTCCCGCTCAGTGTGAGAAGGCAGACGCGCCTCTCAAGGTCGGACAGATGGAATACGACGTTATCATCGTTCCCGAATGCGAAACTCTCCGCTCCTCTACCTACGAGCGACTTGAGAATTTCAGAGCGGCAGGCGGTAAGCTCATATTTATGGGCGACGCACCCAAGTACGAAAACGCAGTCGTCTCCGAGCGCGGTACAAAGCTTTACAGCGAGTCGGAGCATATCTCCTTCAACCGCTCCGCGCTTCTCTCGGCTCTCGAGCCCTACAGAACTGTTGACGTAAGATATCTCAATGGTGCGCTCTCGGGCAATCTTATCCATCAGCTCCGCCGCGACGAAAACGGCATATGGCTCTTCCTCTCGCACTGCGACGAGCCGTACAATAAGGATATTGCAAACTGCACAGGCTACAACGTAAGACTCCGCGGTAAATACGTACCGTCGCTCTGGGATACTATGAGCGGTGAGGTACGCGCACTCGACTTCAGATATGTAGGTAACGACACAGTAGTAACACTCTCGCTCTATGATTACGACTCCGCGCTTCTCTTCTTCGCTGACGGCGAGGCAGAGCCCACATCCGCGCCCAAATCTGCCGCACGCGAGGAGCTTTGCTACGCGCCCGAGTTCGTATCCTACACACTCTCCGAGCCCAACGTGCTTCTGCTTGACAAAGCAAGATACGCGCTTGAAGGTGAGGAATTTGCAGAAGAGGAAGAGGTTCTCCGCCTTGACAGCAAGCTCCGCCGCAGACTCGGACTTCCCCTGCGAGTCAGCAGCGTAGTTCAGCCGTGGGTGATCGAGAAAAAGACTCCCCGTTGGAGCGTAACGCTTGAGTACACCTTTCAGAGTGAGATCGAGGTATCTTCTCCTATGCTCGCGCTCGAGGATCCCGAGCTGGCAGAGATCACCTTCAACGGTGAGAGCGTGAAGTTCGCAGATCTCGGATTTTACACCGACGTATCCATCCGCAAGACCGTTCTACCGCCCATCCGCAAGGGCAAGAACGTGCTGACTATCAAGCTTCCCTTCGACGAGCGCACCGACGTTGAGTGCTGCTATATTCTCGGAGACTTTGGTACAAAGGTGGTCGGCTCTCACGGAGTTATCACTTCTCTTCCCGAGAAGCTCTCCTACAACCGAATTGACACTCAGGGACTTGCCTTCTACGGCGGTTGCGTAAGCTACGACATTCCGCTTGAGCTTGCAGAGGATGGCGAGATCTTCTTGCGCACGATGCACTACCGCGCAGGCGTTATGACTGTCGAGGTCGACGGCAAGAAGGTAGATACCATCGCGTATCCGCCCTATATTGCAAAGCTCGGCAAGCTCAGCGCAGGCAAGCACGTGGTTACGATCAACGCTTATATTTCCCGCCACAACTGCTTTGGAAATATCCACTGCGCCGACGAGAAATACAAGTGGCTCGGTCCGGACTGTTGGCGCACCACCGACTCCAATTGGACCTACGAATACAGACTTCTCCCCGAAGGACTTCTCACAACGCCTATTTTCTACAAGAAATAATTCTTATAAATAAACAGAGCCGAGTTGGGTAAAACCAACTCGGCTCTGTTTATTTGTGGATATTGAATTAAATTACGGAACTGTGATGTCGCTACCCTTTCAGTAGCCCGAACTTCGATCGGAGCAGACATATGAGCTTCGATCAAGTCCTACATCAACACCCCATTCAAGTTCTTTTGGTTCTTTTCTCGAAAGAAAAGAACGAAAAATTCCTACACAAACTAACTTTATCTTGCGACCTCTTCCATAATATACGCTTCAAGAATATCTCCGACCTTGATGTCGTTAAATCTTTCAAGACCGATACCGCACTCGTAGCCCTGAGCCACTTCCTTTGCGTCGTCCTTGAATCTCTTGAGCGAGGAGATCTTATCCTCGAAGATAACTACACCGTCGCGGACTACGCGGATCATAGCCGAACGAACGACCTTACCGTCCTGAATGTAAGAACCTGCGATAGTTCCGACGTTAGGAACGTGAATGGTCTGACGAACCTCAGCGTGACCGAGAAGGTTCTCGCGATACTCGGGCGCAAGCATACCCTTCATAGCGTCGGTGATCTCATTGATGCAGTCGTAGATGACTCTGTAGGTACGAACGTCAACGTTCTGTCTCTCTGCCGAGTCGAGCGCCGCCTTATCGGGACGAACGTTAAAGCCTACGATGATCGCGTTAGATGCCGCCGCAAAGGTTACGTCGCCCTCGCGGATACCGCCTGCTGCGCCGTGGATAACTCTTACCTTGACCTCGTCGTTCGAGAGTTTCTCAAGCGACTGTCTTACTGCCTCAACCGATCCGTCAACGTCAGCCTTAACGATGATGTTAAGCTCCTTGACACCGTCCGAGATCTGAGCAAAGAGGTCGTTGAGGTTAGCGCGCGCGTTAGCCTTGAATACCTCTTCCTTTGCCTTGTCACGTCTCTGGTCAGCAAGCTCTCTTGCCATTCTCTCGTCCTCGACTGCGTTGAACTCGTCACCCGAGGAGGGTACTTCAGCAAGACCGATAATCTCAACCGGTACGGAAGGCTTTGCTTCCTTGACTATTCTGCCCTTATCGTCGGTCATAGCTCTTACACGACCGACCGACGTGCCTGCGATAACGATATCTCCTGCGCGGAGCGTACCGTTCTGAACGAGAACGGTCGCAACAGGTCCTCTACCCTTATCGAGCTTAGCCTCGATAACGATACCCTTTGCGCGTCTGTTGGGATTAGCCTTGAGCTCCTTGACCTCTGCAACGAGCAGAACGCTCTCGAGAAGGTCGTCTATACCCTGACCTGTAAGCGCGGATACGGGAACACAGATAACGTCACCGCCCCACTCCTCAGGAACGAGCTCGTACTTGGTGAGCTCCTGCTTTACTGCATCGGGGTTAGCCGTGGGCTTATCCATCTTATTGATAGCAACGATTATCTGAACCTCAGCGGCCTTGGCGTGGTTTATAGCCTCAATGTTCTGGGGCATAATACCGTCATCGGCG
>JAGBIA010000114.1 GCA_017935225.1 Clostridia bacterium
AAAAAGAAACACGCGGTAGCGAGCTGTCCGCGTGTTTCCACCTCGCATTTGTGCAAAACTACCGTATGTTATGTCGCTACCCTCACAAATATCCCAAACCACGATTGAGGCAGATATAACGACCACGTATGCACCCAATCACAACACCCACAGGAAGTTCTTTTGGTTCTTTTCTTTCAAGAAAAGAACATAAAAACCCTACTCCAACTAACTTCAAAAACCAACTCCCCACAAAAAATTAACAAATTAGGACTTGATAAGCTCTGAAATTTTTGTTATCATTATAATGAATAAGAATTTTCTCAAGAAATGAGGACTGAAAAATGATCAAGAGGATTATTTCTTTACTTATAATTACGCTTCTCTGCTCGGTCGCGCTTGTTGGCTGCAACGACGACGGAACGCCCGACGGAATGTTTTCGGTGACTGTCGCGGGGGAGCCGTTCACGCTCTTCGTGCCTGACGGCTGGACCGACAACCGCGACAGCGGAATTTCCTCTGCTTATTACGGACTCAACGTGATCGCGACCGCGCGTGCGTATGCCTATGAGAACGCCAACGAAACGCTCGCAGGCTACGTTGACGCTTATATCGAGGATCTCAAGCAGACTCACGAGAGCTTCAGCTTTACGCGCAAGGATGCCGCGCTCGGCAAGGACACCCCCGCGGTGCGACTTGAATACGACCTTTCACGCAAGGCTATCGACGGAGTGGGCAACGACACCGACTCCAAGCTGAAGACTATACAGTATATCTCGATGCATAGCGGCGACGCGATAGTCCTCTCTTTCTACTGCGAGAGCTCGGCATTTGAAGAATACGCAGAAGCATTTGAGCAGATCAGACGCGAGTTCCGCTTCGGCGAGAGAACCACGCTTGGCGACGTCGAGACCGACAAAAAAACCCCCGATGGAATGAAGCTCGCCTCGGAGGACGGCATTGAATACCGCTTCTATATCCCGAATAGCTGGAACACCGCGCTCGGCGACGGCGCGACCACCGCATTCTTTGCTGAAAGCGGAAGACCCAACGTAAGCGTCAGCTCCTACTCTCTCCCCGCGGAGATAACCGACGCAAAGACCTACTTCGAGGCTTGCGAGTCAGACTACAAAGAAAAGCTTCAGGGCTACGAGCTTCTCTCGAGCGAGGAACGCCGCGTACACGACAGAGACGCGATCTCTTACACCTACAAGACGGTCTACGGCTCGACCGAGATCAGAATTATGCAGACCGTGTTCGTTTACAACGGCTCGGCTTACTCGATCACCTACACCGCGCTCGCTGACCGATTTGACGCGCATATCGACGATGTTGTGCGCATGCTTGACGAATTCAGATTCCGTTGACGGAGGAAATAATGGACAGACAGATCTATCTTGACAACAGCGCGACGACTCCGCTCTCGGATGCCACAAAGAAAAAGATCGGTGAGATGCTCGAGATATACGGCAACCCCTCTTCGCTCCACTCGCTCGGACAGAGAGCCGAGGCAGAGCTTAAAGTAGCGCGCGAGGCAGTGCTTGGCGCACTCGGAGTAAGGGCGCGCGAGGGCGAGCTTATCTTCACCTCGTCTGGCACAGAGGCGACCGCGCTCGCACTCTTCGGATCGGCACACGCCAAGGAGCGACGCGAAGCGACGAGAATTCTTATCACCAACTCCGAGCATTCCTCGGTCAAAAACAGCGCGGCACAGCTTGCCCGCGAGGGCTTTGAGATAGTCGAGATCCCCACCGCAAGAGGTGTGCTCGACCTTGACGTGCTGAAAGCTGCACTCGATAAAAAGATATTCCTCGCATCCTTTATGCTCGTTAACAACGAGACGGGCGCGAGATACGACGTCGAGAGCGCATTCTCGCTCATCAAACAGAAATACCCCGAGGCTATCACGCACTGCGACGCAGTCCAGGGCTTTATGAAGGTCCCCTTCTCTCCGTCCTCTCTCCACGCGGATCTCGTCAGCGTCAGCGGACACAAGCTCCACGCGCCCAAGGGTGTCGGCGCGCTTTACATCTCGGCTGATATGATCAAGAAAAAGAAGATCGTGCCTTATATCTACGGCGGCGGTCAGGAAAAAGGACTGCGCTCGGGCACCGAGAACACCATCGGCATCGCGGCATTCGGCGCGAGCGTGGCGGATATACGCACAAGACGCGCAGAGAACGCAAGAAAGCTCGAGGATCTTTATCTCTACGCGACCGAGAAGCTTGAGTCACTCGGTCTGCGCATCAATCGCCCCGAGGGCGCACGAGTCAGCCATATAATCAATATCACGCTCCCGAATATCAAGAGCGAGACCGCGCTCCACTTCCTCTCGGCAGACGGCGTGTTCGTCTCGAGCGGCTCAGCCTGCTCCTCGCACTCGAAAAACCCGAGCGGCGCGCTCATCGCGTTCGGCATCACGCCCGCCGAGGCTGATTGCTCGCTCCGCGTCAGCCTCTCGGAATACACCGAGAAGAGCGACATCGACGCGCTCTGCGGCTCGCTCGCATCCGCGCTCTCAAGACTTGTGAGAATAAAATAAAAACAAAAAACGGTTGCATCGCAAAGGGTGATGTTCTTAGCGGAGAATTTGCAAACATGAAATATCGGCAGAGAACTTGTTTTCTCTGCCGATTTGTGTTA
>JAGBIA010000016.1 GCA_017935225.1 Clostridia bacterium
AAATATCGGTTATCGCCGCACATCTGTCTGTTTCAAAAAGCGCGATTTACAGAAGCCTTCTCCAGCGGGAGAAGGTGCCGAGGAACGAGGCGGATGAGGTGTTAGTGACATAAAGAAACTTTTCCATAGCGCATCGCCGTTGTATACCCTACTCATCCACCGCTAACGCGTTCCCCCTTCCCTCACAAGGGAAGGCTAAGAATAGATCGCCGCCGCGCGTTCGTCTGTTGACAACACAAGAAAGGTATACCAAATCGTGTAGGGGCGACCTGCGGTCGCCCGAAATATCGGTTACCTCCGCGCATCTGTTCGCGCTCTTTCTTGTATGGCTCGAAGAAACAAAAAAGGCTCCCTGCGGAGGGAGCTCCCGAGGAACGAGGGTGAGGGAGAGTGCGTGCACAAAAAGATTTGATGGCTCGGCGGTAAAAAGATCTAAAACTATCTTTGCGCAATCTCCTCCACCGCTTCGCGGAGCCCCCTCTCGGAGGGAGCCTTGGGAGAGATCACCGCCGCGCGAGGAAATGCAAAATGCAAAATGCAGAATGCAAAATTGGCAGAGGTCGTGCATTCGTCTGCTGACGGAACAATGATGTAAATCAAAAAACGGAGGATAATATCCTCCCTTACAATCAAAAAATGTAACCTCCGCGCATTTGTCTGTAACCAAAATGAAAAAACTCTATGAAGGTCTGTAGGGACAGATTTGAAAAATATTTTTCGTTTTGATTACAGATCTATGATGTCTCTACCCTCACAAATATCCCAAACTCTGATCGAGGCAGGCATAACGACTGCGCACACACACTACACCAACCCCCATTCAAGTTCTTTGCGCCACTTTCTCGAAAGAAAGTGGCAAAACGCGTCCTATTACTACTCAAATCTAACTACTCCACCATCACCACCTCAACGCCTTGCTGGTGGGCGTAGAGGACGGTATAGGCAGTGCCGCCGTGCGAGGATGTACAATAGGCGACGCAGAGGGCGCTGCCGTCGACCATCGCACGATTGCGCGCGTGCATACAGTGTGAGGTATAATTCTCCGAAGCATAGCAAACGCTGTCTGCGCGCTCGAGGACTATCGAATAGGCGCGCTTTGCGTTCTCGCTCCAGCCGCGCGTCTGATCGCGGCATGGCAGAAAAAGATGCAGCTTGATCTCGGGATATATCTTCTTTTTCTCAAGCACCTTGAGCGCGGCGATAGTGTCGAACCCTTGCGCGCCGCCGCATCTGAAATCGAGATAGCCCTCGGCTATCAGCTTCTCAAGCAGCTCGTCAAGCTCTCGGGGGAGCAGAACGATGCGCTCGGCGGCAATATGCCGATGCCCCGTAAACATACAGATCTTTCTTTCCATAGCTCTCCCCTTTCCGATTTATGCTCTATGCTTAATTATACACCATTCGGGCGATAAAATAAAGAGCTTTTTGAAAACTTTTGTCCTTTTTTCACTTTTGTCATATTTCTGCCGCGCGCGCTATAAAATGTGATAGAAGAATTTTAGGAGGACAAAACTATGAAATTGAAATTTACGGGGCTTTTTCTCGCGCTCCTGACCGCGCTTCTGCTTACTTCCTGCTCGAGCGCAGACGAGCCGAGCAAGCTCCCCATCTCACCCGCCATCAATATTCTCGCGGAAGATAATTTTATGGCGCTGTCGGCCCTCAAGGGCGAGGATATCCGCTTCTCGCCCGACGATTTCGCCCGTGCGCTCGATCTCGAGAGCGTCGAGAGCATCACGCTGACCTCTCTTCCCCCCACGGCTGACGGAAGTCTGCGCGTAGGCTCGACGGTGCTCAGCGGTAATCAGACGCTCAGCGCGTCCGCCATCAGCCTTATGACCTACTCACCAAGCCCCTCGGCGAGCGCGACGACATTCAAGTTCCGCATCAACGACCTGCCCTACGAGACGGTCTGCAAGCTCTATCTGCTCGATAAAGAAAACTACGCACCCACTCTGAGCCTCGCGCCAAAGACCGCCACCGAGGTCTCTACTTACGAGAACGTGACATATTTCGGCACGCTCCCCTGCTACGACGCTGACGGTGACGAGACCTTTATCGAGGTCGTCTCCTATCCCGAAAAGGGCGTGCTGATACTCGACGACGCGACGCTCGGCGCGTATCGCTATATTCCCTATGACAGCGCCGTCGGCAAGGACTCCTTTACTTGCGTGGCGCGCGATATTTACGGCAATTACAGTCCCGCGCTCACAGTCTCGCTTGAAGTCAAGCGCACAGAGAGCTCGGCGCGGTTCGTAGATCTTGCCGACTCGCCCTATCACAATGCCGCCCTCGCGATGAGTGAAGCGCGCGTGATGAGCGGAACGCAGGTCGGCGCGGCGCTCTATTTCTACCCCGAGCAGACTCTCAGCCGCGCGGAATTCACGCTCCTTGCGATGAAAGCCGCAGGTATCGGCGAGGTCAACGACGTGGAAGCGACGGTATTTTCGGACGATGGCGACATTCCCGAGAATATGAAGAGCTATATCGCCGCAGCGTACGACCTCGGCTATATCAAGGGCACGCTCGTCGACGGCAAGCTCTGCTTCCTGCCGAACAAGCCGATCACGCGCGCCGAAGCCGCCGTGATGCTCGCCAATATGCTCGATCTCGCAACTCCGACATTTAAACCCGAGTTCTCGGATGAGGATTCTATTCCCTCCTGGGCGCATAGCTCGATCTCCGCCCTCGCCGCCTCGGGTGTCATCGTTACCGACGGGAACGGCATCAAACCCCTCGATCCCGTCACTCGCGCCGTCGCCGCTCAAATGCTGACTAACTTTATGTCTGTGGCGAGGGATAGTTAGTTTGAGTAGGGTTTTCTTGTTCTTTTCTTGAAAGAAAAGAACCAAAAGAACTTCCTGCGGTGTTGGTGTAGGGTTTGTACGTGACTTGTACCAATATTCCCTAAGGAAGTTTGGGATATTGTAAGTCAAAGCGATATCCTCGATCGTTTATTTAATTCAATAGCGATGTAGAAACCCGTGGACAGCAGGCTACCACGGGTTTCTTTTTTATTGTGAAGAGCGACATAGAAATCTTTGTTTGATCTGTAACCGAAAGCAACGGTTTCTCTCTTTGCCGGTAGGGGCGACCTGTGGTCGCCCGTTGTACTACAAAAGTAACTTTTATTTCAAGGCGGGCGACCGCAGGTCG
>JAGBIA010000115.1 GCA_017935225.1 Clostridia bacterium
GATCTTACCTGCAGGAGCGGTGAAGGTGCACTCGGGAAGAGTGTATTCGCCGTTGGTCTCTACACTCGCAATCTCGCCGCTACCGCCGTTGGAGTTGAACTCTACAGTGTAGTCAGGATCGCCCCAAATTGCGTAGAAGGTAGTCTCGCCGGTTATGTTGTAGGTCTCACCAACAACTTCTCCGTCCTTTTCAAGAGCCCAGCCCTTGAATACCTTGCCTGTGGGAGCGGTGAAGGTGCACTCGGGAAGAGTGTACTCTCCAACGATGTCCTCTGCATCGAACATCTTACCGGAACCGCCGTTTCTCTGGAAGGATACGGTGTAGGTAATGGGAGTCCAGATAGCATAGAAGGTGGTGTCTGCTACGAGAGTAGCTTTACCTGAGATGACCTCGCCGTCCTTTGAGGTTGCCCAGCCCTTGAAGACCATGCCTTCGGGAGCGGTGAACGTGCTCGCAGGGATCTTGTACTCGCCGCCGTCAACGTCAGCTATGGGATCCATAGTTCCCGTACCGCCGTTAGCGTCAAAGCTTACGTTATACTTTGCGGGAACGAGTCCGTTAATTGCCTTGCTGATATCAAATGTGCAGGTCTCCATAGCAGCAACGTCTGCATCTTCAGCAAGAGCTCCTGCATTACCTACTGCAGCAGCGAGTGCCGCGTAGGACTCCTGAGTGTAAGCCGCAGGAGCAAGTGCGCCTGCCTTAGCTACATATTCGCCAAGTCTGTCGCGGAAGAGAGACTTAACGTTTGCAGCCTCAACTGTGGGATCAAGAAGAGTAGCGGTACGAGCCTTGTTAGCATGACCGTGTCTGCTGTAGATACCGAGAGCTATGTAGGAACCCTCAGTAAGAGTGAAGTTCTTCATTTCACCAAAAACTACCTGAGTCCAACCGTCAGCAGTCTCGGTGTAAATAGTAGCAGTAAGTCCCTCGTAAACGATCTTGAAGCTTGCGTATCCGTCAGCATCAAGCTTCTGAGTCAGATATACGCTGGTGGTGGAGAGCTGAGAGCCGATGGAAGCGTCGTTATTGTGGTAACGGTATCTTGCTCTGAGGTCGGACTTCTCCTTGTCGTTGTCGCCGTAGTTGTTGAGTGCACCGTATACGAAGTAAGGATGATCCTCTGCGTCAGCAGCGAAAATAAGTCCGCAATAACCGCCGGGACGGTTGTTCTTAGCCTTTACGTAAACGGTTGCCATGGTAGCCGAGGTGATCGGGAATACCTTGGAGAAGTAAGCGGTTGCAAACTGGTCGTCATCACCTCCGTTGTTATTCTCGGGGTCGTTTGCGTCAGTCGCGTTAGTTGCGAGCGAGTTAGCCTTAGTCTCGGTGGTGATCCAGGCATTGAACTCTTCGAGAGTGTAAGCCTTCTTGGACTTCCAGTCTCTGATCTTGTAATCAAGCTTAGTAAAGTCGATAGCCGACTTCTCGAGTTCTGCCGCAGATGCAGGAATTACTGCAAAGATAGCAGAAAGAAGCATAGCTACGATAAGAAGTAATGCGATTTTCTTCATTTTGTTTCTCCTTGTTTGGTTTTGAGCAGTATTTTTACTGCTTTGTGCTTATTTTACCACATCTTATACAATTTGTCAACACTTTTGGAAACAAATGGTTGTGTTTTTTTACTAAAAAAATATATCTGCATTTTTCTCTTGCACTTAAAGGGAATTTGTGCTATAATTTCTTTTGGTAAAAAACACTCTCAAGGAGTATATTTATGAAGGATATCAAGGCACTTATTTCTCAGATGACTATAGATGAAAAGGTAGGTCAGCTCATACAGCTGAGCGCAGACTTTTTCGGCACCGACACCGAGCTTACCGGCCCCGCGCAATCCTGGGGACTCTCGAAAGAGCAGCTCTCGACGATAGGAAGCTGCATCGGCGGCAAGGACGCGGAAACGATCAAAAAAATGCAGGAAGAGCATCTGCGCTCCGACCGCAACGGCATACCTATGATGTTTATGACCGACGTAATACACGGTTACCGCACCATCTACCCGATAGGTCTCGGCCTCTCCTGCTCATTTGATCCTGAGCTTGCAAGCGAATGCACCGAGATGGCGGCAAAGGAAGCCTCGGCAGGTGGAATACACCTCACCTTCGCGCCTATGATCGACCTTGTGCGCGACTCGCGCTGGGGCAGAGTTATGGAGAGCTGCGGTGAAGATCCTCTGCTTGCCGCCGCGTTCGGCGAGGCGCAGGTAAAGGCATATCAGGGCGAGGACATCTCTTCTCGCGATCACATCGCCGCCTGCGTAAAGCACTTCGCGGCATACGGCGCGGCTGAGTCGGGCAGAGACTACAACTCGGTAGAGATCTCCGAGCGCACGCTTCGTCAGTTCTATCTGCCTACCTACAAGGCTTGCATCGACGCGGGTGTCAAAATGCTGATGCCCTCGTTCAACGATCTCAACGGAATTCCCTCGACAGCAAGTCCATTTCTTATGAAGCAGGTCCTCAATGACGAATGGCACTATGACGGCGCGGTCATCAGCGATTGGGGTGCTATCCGAGAGCTTACCGTGCACGGAGTTGCGGCTGATCTGAGAGAAGCGGCAAGAATGGCGTTCGAGCAGGGCTGCCACATCGAGATGTGCTCCCAGGCATACTACAAAAACCTCGGCAATCTTGTTCGCGACGGCATTATCCCCGAGAGCGAGCTTGACGCGGCGGTACAGAAGGTGCTTGAGCTCAAGGACGAGCTCGGACTCTTTGACGATCCCTTCCACTCTGCCGACGACGAGCGAGGCAGATCTATGTATCTCTCGCCCTCTCACCGCGCTCTTGTGCGCAGAGCGGCAGAGGAATCCTGCGTTCTTCTCAAGAACGACGGTGTTCTTCCCTTCCCGACCGATCTGAAGCGCGTGGCGGTGGTCGGTCCGTACGCCGACAATAAATCTGTCATCGGTCCCTGGTCCTGTAAGGGCAAGATCGACGAGGCGATCAGCATAGCCGAGGGCATCAGAGAGCTGCTGCCCGATGCAGAGGTGCTCACTGCCCACGGTTGCGGATATCTCTTTGAGGATCTTGACAAGAGCGGCTTTGACGAGGCTATCGAGCTTGCAAAATCTGCCGACGCGGTCATCATCTGCGTGGGCGAGCCCGCGCACTACAGCGGCGAGGCAAATTCCCGCGCGACTCTCACGCTCCCGGGGGTGCAAGCAGAGCTCGTCAACGCGATAAACGCGGTAAATCCCAACTCGGCACTTCTTATATTCGGCGGCAGACCTCTCGATCTGACGGCTGTCTACGATAGCTCGCGCGCGATGCTCGAAATGTGGTTCCCCGGAAGCGAGGGCGGACGCGCGGCGGCTGATCTGCTTTTCGGCAAGGCTAACCCCTGCGGCAAGCTGACGATGAGCTTCCCGAAGGGCGTCGGTCAATGCCCGATCTATTATAACAGAATGCTCTCGGGCAGACCGAACTACAAGCCCGATGGCGTTTGGCAGGCGTTCGCGAACGGCTACCTCGACTGCGGCTCGCGCCCCCTCTTCTTCTTTGGCGAGGGACTTTCCTACACGAGCTTTGAGTACGAGTCTATGACGCTTGATACGCACGAGCTTACAGAGGACGGCAAGATCACGGTCACGGTCAGACTCAGAAATGCGGGCGAGCGCGACGGAAAAGAAGTCGTTCAGCTCTATATGCACGACAAGGTAAGCTCGGCTGTCCGTCCCGTGCAGGAGCTTCTTGCCTTCAAGAAGGTATTTCTCAAGGCAGGAGAGAGCGTTGACATTCAGTTTGAGATAAGAGAGCCCGCGCTCCGTTTCTGGAACGCGCAAAATCAGCTTATATCCGAGGCGGGAGAGTTCGAGCTCTTCGTAGGATACGCAGACCACAGATATATTTGTGACGAATTCACACTTGTAAAATAAAAAGGAGAAAAAATTATGGAACTCAAAGGAAAGATCATAGACTTTTTGGGAGATAGCATCACCGAGGGCGTCGGCGTTTACGACCAGAACAACAGATACGATAATATAGTTCACCGCCGCTTAGAGCTTGCCGCTCACTACAACTACGGCATCGGCGGCACGCGTCTCGCACACCAGAGCGCGCCGAGCGAGACTCCGCGCTACGACCTCTGCTTCTGCGGCAGAGCATATCTGCTCGAGAAGAGCGCAGATCTCATCGTGGTATACGGCGGTGTAAACGACTACATCCACGGCGACGCGTATTTTGGCAAGATGGAAGACAGAACCCCCGATACCTTCTGCGGCGCGGTCTACTTCCTTATGAATTTCCTCAAGACCAACTACGAGGGCAAGCAGATCGTCTTTATGACTCCCGCGCATATGCACTTCAAGGGAATTTCCGACAAGTGCCTCTCGGGACGCCCGATCAAGAAGCCCGACGCACAGCCGCTCTCTGCCTACGTTGAGGTAATAAAGGCGAGAGGCAAGGAGCTTGGCATTCCCGTGCTCGACCTCTTCGAGAAGCTCCCGATCGACCCCAACAACGAGTCCGACAGAGAAAAATACACTGTTGACGGCCTGCACTTCAACGACGACGGTCACGAAATACTCGCGAACACGCTCTGCGACTTCTTAGAGTCGCTCTGATAGAAAAAATATTTTATTTTCCTATTGCAAAACGCGGCAGGATGTGCTACAATATCCCGGGACAAAAAAAGTCACTAATATTCAACCCCGAAAGGCTATGCTATGACGACCGAAAAGCCCGACGTTTACTCGTCTGCCGAATATAAACGGACCAGACGAGCGTACGTCGCTGAATGTACGTTTGAATACTTCGTGTCGCTCCTCGTGACCGACGCGTACCTCTCTACCCTGCTTCACCATATGGGTATCAGCGACGCGATGGTGGGAATAATCTCCTCACTGATCTCGTTCGCCTTCCTCTTCCAGCTCTTTGCGATCTTCGCCGTGCGCCATATCGTCAATACCAAGCGCGCGTCGATAATCTTCCATTTCGCAAGCCAGCTCTTCTTTATGTCGCTCTTCTTTATTCCCTTTCTGCCCTTCGGCACGGAATATAAGACGGTCATAGTGTTTGCGTGCGTTCTGCTCGCGTATTTCGGTAACTACCTCGTGACCTCGGTCATCTATAAATGGGGTATGTCCTTCGTCGATACGCACAAGCGTGCAAGCTTCGGCGCGGGCAAAGAAATGGTCTCGCTTATCAGCGGAATGCTGTTCGTGCTCATTATGGGCTTCGTTATCGATAAATTTGCCGCTGACGGCAACGTTGAGGGCGGATTTGTCTTTATCGGTATCGCGATACTCTTCTTCAGCATCCTCGACCTCATCTCGCTGCTCGTGATGAAAAATCAGAAGATCGAGAAGAGCGAGGGCACGGACGAGCCGATATTCTCGGTAATGAAAAAGCTCTTTTGCAATAAGGGCTTTATCTGCCTGCTTGTCGCAAACGTGCTCTGGTCGGTCGCGGTATATATGACCAACGGATTTATGGGAATATACAAGACCAGCCCCACCGAACTTGCCTTCACGGTAGGCGAGGTGCAGACGATCAACATTTTCGGATGTCTGTGCCGATTTGCAGTATCAAAGCCGTTCGGAAAGTTCTCGGATAAGACATCCTACGCGACAGGAATTCTGCTCGGTACGACTATCGCAGCGGTATGCTTCGCGCTCAATATCTTCACTTCCCCGTCTGCGCGCTGGCTCATATACGTCTATACGGTGCTCTATAATTGCTCGCTCGCGGCGATACACCAGAATTTCTTCAACATAACCTTCGACCTCGTCGAGACAAAGTATTTCGTTCAAGCCTCCTCGATCAAGGCGGCACTCAGCGGAGTCTGCGGCTTTGGCGCTTCGCTCGTCGGCGCGGCGATCCTCTCGGGCGTTCAGACAAACGGCAATTCCTTTATGGGAATTGATATGAGAGGTCAGCAGCTCCTCTCTGCTATTTCGGCAGCCCTGATGGTAATACTCGTGCTCTTCGTGCTCTTCGTGCTCAGAAAGCAGAAGAAAATTGAAGAATAATAAAAAAAGAGTTGACAAAGCAACTCATAAGTGTTATAATAATAACGGAGAGAGCCGATGACGGTTGCTCCCAATTGAATGATTAAAGAATTAACCGCTCAAGTTTGGTCGCTGAGGCGGTTAATTCTTTTTATTATGATTATCTATGTATGTTAGTAGTGCTATAATAAGTCCTGCGAGCAGGAACAACAGCTCCCAAGTCACGTACATAATCACCACCTCCCCTCTCGGGAAGGCAAAAAGAATCTGCGTTCCCGATTAAGGGAAACAACCGCCACCGTATGACTCTCTCCGGGTATCCGAGGATACCACAGGTATTATAGCACATTTTTCGATCACAGTCAACATAAAAATATAAAAATAGCAACCCGTGGTAGCCTGCTGTCCACGGGTTGCTTCCTCGCATTGATACTAAATCACACAGCGAGAATATCGCTTTGGTTTACAGTATCCCAAACATCTTTAGAGAATATCGGCTCGAGTCACGTACAAACTCTA
>JAGBIA010000116.1 GCA_017935225.1 Clostridia bacterium
ATAAAAGTTACTTTTGTAGAACAACGGGCGACCGCATGGCAAGCCGACAAGTTTTCTTCGAAAACATTGAGGTCGCCCCTACCGGCAAAGAGAGAAACCATTGCTTTCGGTTACAGATCAAACAAAGATTTAGATGTCACTCTTCATAATCCAAAATCAAAGAAACCCGTGGTAGCCTGCTGTCCACGGGTTTCTACATCGCATTGATATTAAATTATAGAACGGGGATGTCGATTTGGTTTACCATAGCCCAAACTCTCGTAGGGAATATTGGTTCAAGTCACGCACAAACCTTTGACCAACCTCCACAGGAAGTTCTTTTGGTTCTTTTCTTTCAAGAAAAGAACAAGAAAACCCGCGTCCTACTCTAACTATTCAAACTTAAATGAATACAGATCCGCGTCGCGCATAGTGATCTTAAAGCGGATCGGTTTGCCGCGGAGGGCAGAGAGAGGGGAGGGGAATTCGCAAGGGCGAGCGGTGGTGTTACCGAAAATTCTGCCCGAGTCGTAGCCCTCGATCGCGGTTCCTGCCTCGTCGAGAATTTCAACGCGGACAAAGCCAAGCGCCGAGGTCGAGAAGTTGAGCAGGAGCTGATTTCCGTCGAAGGTGAACGGCTTTGTGATCACCTCGCCGCCGCCAAAATCTGCGCGCCAGGATAAAAATCCGTCCTTGCGCAGAGTGTAGCGTTCAAAATTTGCAGGACGCGCGCGGTAGCCTTTGACGACATAGAGCGAGAGCTCATTCGGCTCACCCTCAAAGTCGGACTCGGTCTCGATCGCGCCGTAGACGAAATATCCGTCGCCGTACACCCAATTCTCTCCGTTCTCAAGTCCGGGTGAGTAGAACGCCTCGGGTGTGCGCTCGAAGTTTATGCCGTCGCGCGAGATCATAAGCATGGTCTCGGTGATCGCCGTGCCGCCTCTGCCGTATTTTTCTATCAGCATCGGGCGGAAGCCGCGCAGATCGGGCAGATATCGGTAGTTAGGCTTATCTACCGAGCGATCGACGTAGCGCGTGGGCATCCCTATAAAAGCGTCTGTTTCGGGGTATCTGAATATATTGTTGGTATAAAGCTGGAATTCATAGGGATCGTCGCCGTAGGAAAGCGGAGTCGGATCGGTCCAGACCTCAAAATCCTCGGATGTCGTGAGCTGAATGTCGCGCACGTGTTTCTCGAACTCGCAGTCGAGTGCTTTCGCGGAATCGAGCTGATGGTAGTCGCGCATATAAAGGCGGTACTTTTTGGTCTCCTCATCCCAGAAGCAGATGTTGAGCGAGTCAAATTTGCCGCGACCGCGAAGCATCTCGCCCTGATAGGTAAAGTGCAGACCGTCGGGACTCGTGTAGACCTTGAGCGTGACGTCATCCTTTTCCCAATTGTACGTGTATCCCGACAGAGCCTTGTATCTTTTTTCGGGGGGGCAGTCGGAATTTGTGTCGAGGAATACCGAGAAATTGTCGAGAAATCCGTCGATCATAATTATATTGTTGTGGCGCGAGCCGTTGTATTCAAAAATGCCAAGGTCGGGCTTTTCGAAATTCTTGCCGTCGTAGGAATACGCAACGCACCATACCGCGTGGTCGCCGTGCTCGGTCTGCCATACACCGTCGTTAGCTCCGCTGCCGCGGTAGTAAAGACGGTATTTCTCGCCGTCGAATATTATCTTGCCGTAGCAGCAGTGCTCACCCTCCCAAGCTTCGTCTCCGCTGAGGATGTTGCCTTTTCTTACGGGTGCGTGCATTCTGAGATATACGTTGCTTGCCGTGTCGGCGATGCTCATATCCCAAAGGACTTCTTTTTGGAGCTTTTCGTTGTATTTTTTCATAGCTTTTTACCGCAATTATATAAATTTAAATGAATAAAGATCTGCGTCGCGCATTGTTATCTTGAAGCGTACAGGTCTGCCGCAGAGCTCGGAGAGCGGAGCGGGGAATTCGCAGGGGCGAGCGGTGGTGTTGCCGAAAATTCTGCCCGAGTCGTAGCCCTCGATCGCACTGCCATCCTCGTCGAGAACTTCAATGCGGACAAAACCAAGCGCCGAGGTCGAGAAGTTGATCAGAAGCTCGTCTCCGTCGAAGGTGAACGGCTTTGTGATCACCTCGCCGCCGCCAAAATCAGCGCGCCAGGAGAAAAATCCGTCATCTCTGAGAGTATAACGCTCAAAGGTAGTGGCGTTATTTCTCGGTGGCTCGACTACGTAGAGCGAGATCTCGTCGGGCTCGCCCTCGAAATCAGACTTCGTGCGTACCGTGCCGACTGCAAAATATCCGCCGCCGTAATTCCAATTGTTGTCGCGCTCGATGCCTGGGGTGTAAAACGCCTCTTTCGTGCGCTCGAAGTGAATTCCGTCGCGCGAGGTCATAAGCATCGCTTCGGTTATCGCCGTGCCCTCGCGCCTCTCGCGCCCTTGCTCGAACGCAAGACTGCGCATTCCGTCGAGCGACGGCAGATGCTTGAAGTTGTGCAGGTCGTAGGATCTGTCGATATAGCGCGTAGGTATCGCGATATAGATATCTGTCTCGGGATATCTCATCATTCCGTTGGTGTAGAGCTGTATCTCCTCGCGATCACCCCCAAAGTCAAGCCGCACGGGCTCGGTCCACTCTTCCATATCGGTCGAGTATGAGAGGCGCACGTCGCGCACGTGACCTTCGGATTCATATGGGATCTTGTGCTCGGGATCGGCATCGTGCAGACCGCGCAGATAGAGCGCGTAGCACCCCTTAAGCTCATCCCAGAAGCATACGTTGAGCGAGTCAAAGCAGCCTGCGGCAGCGAGAGGAGCAACCTCGTTAAAATGCACGCCGTCAGCGCTCGTGTAGTAGTGCAGACGCTTGACGCTCTCGGTCCACTCGCCCGTGAACGCCTTATAGCGCTCGTGTGGCGGACAGTTCGGATTCTCGTCGAGCGTTATCGAGAAATTGTCGATACAGCAGCAGGGGATCTGCATAATTATATTGTTCTTTTTAGAGCCGCCAAACTCGAAAAGCTCGAGCTCGGGGCGGGTGAAGCTCTTGCCGTCATATGAATACGCAACGCACCAGACACCGTGGCTTCGGGGCGAGCCCGTGCCATCCACTCTGCCTGCGCCGCGGTAGTAAAAGCAATATTTCTCACCGTCAAAGAAGATCTTTGCGTAGTTGCAGTCCATACCCTCCCACGCCTTGTCGCATTTGAGGATAGTGCCCTTTCTTGTTGGCTCGTGCATTCTCAGAGTTATGCCGCAAGACGTGTCGGCGACGCTCATATCCCAAAGGACTTCTTTCGGGAGCTTTCTGTCATAATGCTTCATATGTCCTGCTCCTTTTGCTCGGGGTGTCAGAGTTGCATACAGTATTCGATGATGATATCAGCCTCGCAGAACTGCTCACGCACACCGCAGATGAGCTGATATGTTTCGTGTCCCTTACCTGCAAGCAGGATTATGTCACCCTGCTTTGAGTTCTTGAGGGCATACTCGATAGCCTTGCGGCGATCGGGGATAGCGACGTAGGGAGCGGTTCCTGCCGTGAAGTAGGAAGCGATCTCTCCGATTATCGCAGAGGGGGGCTCGTTATCGGGGTTGTCCGAGGTGAGAATGCAGAAATCGGCATCGCGCGAAGCGACGAGTCCGAGCTCTGCGCGGCGCATCTTGGTGCGTCCGCCCACCGAGCCGAACAAACAGATAAGTCGCGTGGGCGCGTAGTTGCGGAGCGCGGTGAGAGCCGCCTTGAGACTTACGCCGTTGTGCGCGTAGTCGATAACGACGGTCGCGCCGTTAGGAAGCTCGTAGGTCTCGAATCTGCCTCGGATACGGATATTCTTCATTGTCTTTACGATGTCCTCGGTGTCAAGACCTAAGCGGCGGCATACCGCGAGTGCGGTAAGTCCGTTGTAGACACTGAAGTCGCCGGGGAAGGAGAGCGAGACGGGGAAAGTGCCGTCGGAACTGTTGCAGGTGAAGTTGACCGCGATCTTGCCGGGCGAGCGGAAGAATGCGATGTCCTTTGCGGTATAATCCGCGCCTGTGTCTCCCTTGCCCGAGATGCTGACTCTCTCTGCGCGGTTTCCGCTTACCATGTCGCTTGCGTATTCGTCGTCGTAGTTGTAAACTATGAAATCTGCACCGTAGTCGGTGAAGAGAAGATGCTTGCAGCTCTTGTATTCCTCGAAGTCTGCGTGCTCGAACTCACCGATGTGGTCGGGCGAGAGGTTGGTGAAGATCGCTATATCGAACTTTATTCCGTGAACGCGACCGAGCTTGAGCGCCTGCGAGGAGACCTCCATAATTACCGTGCTGACTCCCGAGTCGACCATATTTCTCATATGCTCGTGAAGGTCGTAGCTCTCGGGGGTGGTGTTGACCGTGTCGATCTGATTCTGACCGTAGGTCACGCCGTTTGAGCCGATATATCCCGCGGATATACCGTTAGCTTCAAGAATGTTGTATATCAGCAGGGCGGTGGTCGTCTTGCCCTTCGTGCCCGTGATGCCGATGACGGTCAGCTTTTCTGCGGGATAGTCAAAGAAAGCAGCCGACAGCTTGGCAAGCGCGAGACGGGTGTTCTTGGTTATGATGACGAACGCGTCGTCGGGGAGCGCGATAGCTCTCTCGGCAACGAAGATACGGCAGTTGCGCGAATATGCGTTCTGTGCGTACTCGTGTCCATCGCTGATCGATCCCGATATGCAGACGAAGATCGAGTCTGAGAGGACCTTGCGCGAGTCGGAGCAGAGCGAGATCACGTCAAGACTCTTAGGATCTATCCCCGTTCGGTTGATCACCTCGGTATATTCAATTACCTTCATCAATTCGGATAAAAGCATCAGTTCACGTCCTTTCCGGCGAGTGCGCCGTAGAATTTCATAAGGGAGCTGTCAAATCCGATCGGGCACTTATCCATCGTTCTTATTGCCGAGAGGGCAAGAAGCTCGAGCGAATCGACTATATATTCGGGTAGGTCAAACTGTTTTTTGATAAGAGAGAGCTCGGTGCAGCCGAGGATTATCAGCTCGCATCCGCGCGCTCTGAGGTTGCCCGCGATCGCAAGAAAGCTGCAAAGATCGGGCTCGCGGCCGCACTTTATCTGCTCGAAGATTATGCGGCTGATCTCGTCCTGCTCCGCGCTCGTCAGCGGAACTGTCGAGATCGAATGCTCCTCGAGATATTTTTCGTACGCGCCCGAGCGCGCCGTTCCCTCGGTCGCCATGACGCCTATGCGCGAGACTCCGAGGTGCTTGCAGAATTTTGCGGTCTCGCTGATGATGTTGAGTATCGGGATGCTCACCGCGCGGCAGATGCTCTCGTAAAAATAGTGCGCGGTGTTGCAGGGAATTGCTATAAGCTCGGCTCCTGCCGCCTCAAGTCGCCTTGCTTCTTCTGTCATCGCGTCCGTCGGGTCGTCCTTTGAGAGCCCGAGGATGAAGGACGAGCGGTCGGGAGTGCTTGCTCGCGAAGAGAGCAGGAAATTGAGGTGATCCGAGTCGCGCTCGGCTTTGGTGTGCGAGATGAGCATTTCGCAAAAATACACGCTCGCCATCGGTCCAAGACCGCCGAGGATACCGAGTATTCTGTTGTCGGTGTCCTGCATAGACTCACCCCCTTGATCTTGTTTCACCTTTTTATGCTTGCGAGCGGCGAGAGGGTGAAGAGCTCGTCGGGGCTCGATATGATAAATCTTGTCTCAAGTACGTCGCGCACCGCGTTGGTCATCCTTGCGTATTCATCTGTGATCGGGATGATCAGCGGCAACATATATGGGCTCTGCTCGGCAAGTGCCATCAGTTGCTCACAGAGAAGCCGCGGACTGTCGGTAGGGCAGAGGCGGATCGATCTGCTTGAGAAATCCAAAAAGTCGAGCGCGTGACGGCGGCTGTCGCAGATGAGTGAGACTATTCCGTATTTGTTGAATATCCTTTGCGAGAGCCCGTGCGAGCGTCCTCCGTTGCCGAGGATAAACGGCAAAAAATATGATCTTGCGCTCTCGGCGCTTACTCTGTCGCTCATAAAACCTCCGCAGAATATTCCTATACATAATAATTATACCACCCATAAAAAATAAAGTCAAGGGCTTGGGGAAAAGAAAAGTAGGTCTTTGCAAATTATAAACGACAACAGCCACGCTCAGACGAGCGCGGCTGAAGGTTTTTCTATTTTGTTATCCGCTGTATCCGCATTTAGTACAGCTCGGAGAACCTTTATGTCGCTCGTACAAAAAGTCGCCGCAGGCGCAATATGCTTTATGAAAAGCTTTGTTTTTTTCATATAACGAATAGCTATCATTGTAAACGCACGAACCGTGAACTGCTCGGAATGCATTAAGACGTCCGCTTGTAGTGCATTTTCCCTCAAAATTCGACACTATATCAACGTAGGTCATTATTCGTATTTTTGCATATATTGGATCTAACGTCGGTTCCTGTGCTAAAATCAACGCAGCGACACCTGCGACGAAAGGAGTTGCCGCAGAGGTGTTTTGAAAATGATAATATCCTGCTGAATACACCGTATGATCAAATCCACATTCACAATCCTTTTGAAAGTCGAGAGGATAAGTTGTTAAAATGTTAACCCCGGGTGCAAAAAGATCAACTGAGGAAACGCCGTAATTGCTACAGAGACCAACATCGTCAATTCTATCATCAGATGTGCTCGAACCTACAACTAAGACATTGTCTTGTCCCCAATTCGCAGGATAGTATTCGTAAATTTCCTCGTTAATATCATCTATATTCCAACCTGCGTTTCCTGCTGAACAAACGACAAGGCCTGAATAGTTATTGATAGCCGTCTTAACATTAATCGCATATGAAGTTACGCCGGCAGAAAGATTTATTATATCAATACCATTAAGCTCTGCATGGTTGATGGCCTCAGCTACAGCATCGTAGTCTAAATTACCATTGGCAAAATTTGCTCTTAAAGAAACTAACGATGCCGACTGGCATACGCCAAAAACGCCGATAGTATTATTGGCTTGAGCGCCTATAATTCCCGCAACCGCTGTACCGTGCCCATGTACATCTTCCAAACCTTCATCTTCATCATAGTCGTCCGAAAAGCATTTACTCAAAGAGGTATTAACTCTGCTTTGCAAATCGGGATGAGAACCGTCTATTCCGGTATCAATAATACCAACTAAAACCGTCGCATTTCCTGATTGAACTTCCCAAGCGGCAGGCAAATTGATCTTATTTATTGCCCAATAGTCGTTATTGGAAGCCACGTACTCGGAATCGTTCGGGAGAGAATCTAATGTTGCTTCATAAGCAGGCGAGGCAGAATAAATGTCTTTTCTCGCTTCTAATTGCTTGACTTTTGCCATAAGCTCTTCTCTGTCATTTACAGGTTCAAAAAAGAGCTGCATTCTACGGTATATTTCATGAGGTTCACCGATGGAATATTCACTTTCCTTTATAGAGGTACATCCTATGTCGGAAAAATCCTCCGGAGTATATTCCTTATCATTGAAAGCAGGCTGTATCATTACAGTTATTCTTCCAAGTGTTCCTATGATTACTCGTGGATCATCTTCCGTAATGAATTTGTATTCTTCATAATTCAGCTCTTTGAATTTAGAGTGTATAATAGCAAGATCATCAGTTGTTATAAGTTTAGCGGCAAGTGCGTTCTGCAGAGTAGTAAAAACTCCGCCTTGATAAAGATATACTTGACGCTCTGCAAAATAGCGAAACTCGTATCCTTCTACAAAATACGCTCCTGTTCTTCCACGCATTGTCGTGTCAAGCACGTATACGGCATAGGCGTTTCCAAACTTTCCCAAAAACTGAACCTCGGGAGTTTTTACGTATGAATTCATAAATTCCTCGCAATAGTCGGTTTGTATCTGTCTCTCCACTGCAGCGTTATACTGCACGATGACCTCCTCGGTCGGCTCCTCGGTGTTGTCGTCAATGAGTCCGCTCTGAGCCTCGGAATTCGTGTACGAACCGTCGGGGGTTATCGGAGTTCCGCTCTCTTCGGTCTCTTCGGGCAGGACAATGTTGAACAGCTCGGCAAAGTTGCATCCACCGCAAGAGCTGAGCACAAGCACAGTAAGTGATAATGCTACAAGTCTTACAAAATTCTTAGCACGCTTTTTCATAATCTTCCTCCGCTTATTTTATTATAAAGAGTTTTTAAGCTTCTTTACTTAATTATAACACAAGCGATATTGTTTGTCAAGCGCATTTGTTTTAATAAAAAAGCTCGTTCTTCGGGAAAAATCGCCTATCCTATTGCAAAAGAGAGAAAAATTGTATATAATGTATTTATGACGGTCTTTGGAGGTCGAAATGAGAAAAGAAGCAGTTTACAAGATATTTTCAAACATCCCCACTCTGCACTCAAAAAGGATAACCCTGCGCCCGATGCACAGCATAGATGCCGAGGATATGTACGACTACGCGAAGCGCGAGGACGTGACAAAGTTTCTGCTTTGGTCGCCGCATCCGAGCGTGAGCTACACGCGGGATTATCTGAGATACATCGAGGGCCGCTACGCTCTTGGCGACTTTTACGACTGGGCGATAATAGACCTTGAGAGCCGCCGTATGATAGGCACCTGCGGCTTTACGAAGATCAACACCGATCACGACTCGGGCGAGATAGGCTACGTGCTCCACCCTGACTTCTGGGGGAAAGGATATGCGGTCGAGGCGGCGAGCTGTGTGATGGATTTCGGCTTTGAGATGCTCGGGCTTCATCGCATCGAGGCTCGCTTTATGAAAGGAAATGCGGCTTCACTTCGGGTAATGGAGAAGCTCGGAATGAGCTTTGAGGGCTACCACGTGGACGAGATATTCGTAAAGGGCGAGTACAAAACGGTGGGTATCTGCGCGCTCGTTAAGTAGTTTTTGTGATGAATGTGTGAATTTTCCTTGACAAAAGGAATTTGGTGGTATATAATGTACTTAGTATGTCCTTTTAAAATATAAAAATCGGTTTTTTGCCGAAAAGGAGGAAAAATGTACGGTATAATATTCTCCGCAGTATTTTGTATAGCTGCGGGACTTGCGATCCTTTGCGGAGCGCTCAAGGGAAGAAAGTATAAATGGGAGTATTCACTCGCCAGACTCATTGTTGCGATAATCTCGGTGGTCGTGTCTGCCGTGCTTGCGTCGGTGATCTCGAACGCTATCATTGGAACCTTCGCAGTCGTGCTGATCGATAGCGGTATGCTGTATTTCAACGGGGTCGATATTGGAGAAGCGGTAAGCAGTCTTGAATCGGGCGTTGTTGCCGTAAAGGCACTCGGCTCGATGATCGTCTCCCCTCTGCTTTTCATCCCGATCTTCATACTCATCAAGGCTATTCTCAATCTCTTTGTGAAGCTTATCACTCTCGGCGTTCTTGCACTCACCTCGAAGGGTAAAAAGGAAGCGAGCGAGGAAGACGGAAAGAAGTATATCGAAAGAAAACACTATAAGAAGAAGCACGAGAATCTTATCGCTCACTACCCCAACTACGTTGGCGGTCTTCTTGGCGCGCTTTGCTCGGTATTCGTGCTCTGCGCATTCCTTTGTCCCTTCACGGGATCTATCGCGGCGATCGACGGTCTTGCACCCGTAGCTACCGCGGCACTTGCCGAGAATGAAGAGTACGGATCTGCTGTTACGCTTGCGGTCGACGTGATCGACGGCGCGGCTAACAACGTGGGAACTACGGCTGTCACGCTCACGGGCGGTAAGTTCTTTTACGGAATGATGACCACAGCGGTAGTCGACGGTGAGTTTACCAATCTCAACACCGAATCCGAACTTTTCGCCGCTGTAGTCAACGCGGCTGGAGCTGCTACGACAGAGGGCACGGAGTCTCACGAGACGGCTGAGGCTATCAGAGAGATCTCTCCCGCATTCGATAGATCCGTCGTTGCGCGCACGCTCATTTCCGAGCTTTGCTCCGAAGCGGGCGAGGATTGGAAGGCGGGCAACACTTTCTGCGGCATCAAGCGCCCGAGCTTTGGCGCAAATATGCAACCGCTTACCGATGCGCTTATAGATATTTTTGCTACGTCGGATAAGGAAAATATAAAGGAAGACGTCAAGACTATCATCGACGCGGTGGCAGTTCTGGCTGACAGAGGTCTTGTCAGCCGTATTGTCGAGACAAAGAACCCGATGGTAATTCTCTCGAACGAGGAGGCAACTGCAGAGCTTCTCGATGCATTCCTCGAGGACGAAAGATTTGATCCTATGGTAGACGGTATCGCCGACTTCGGCATCACCGTGATGCTTAACAGCGTCGAAGCCCCCGCAACGCGCGAGCAGCTCTTTGAAGGCTTTGTTTCGAACTTCGTTGCGATCGAGGGAGCGGATGCGACCGCGCTCGAGAAGAGCTACGCAAATCTGCTTGACGATTACGGTATCAGGACCGCAGGCACTACGCTTGCCGCAGACGCGGCGGCGGCAAAGCTTAGCGGTAGCGATATGAGCGTATGGTTCTATGAGAACATCGCGATGAACGCAGATGCATTTGTCGAGAAGACCACGATCATCTCGCGCGATATGATCGTAAATGGCTCGCTCAATATCACGAACCGCGAGCACGAGTCGAAGGCTTTGGCACACGCGTTCGTAGTAGTTTACGGAATGACCGACGATATCTCGAGCGGAACGTTTGACGCCAAGCGTATGCTCGGAACTATGGGCCCCGCACTTGACTCGTTTGCAAAGACCGACACTATCGGTCAGCAAAAGACCAAGTATATGCTTGAGGCAATACTTCAGTCCAGACTTATCCACGATTCTATCGGCTTTGGCGTTGTAGAGGCAACCGACTCTGCGGCATCTATCGCTGATAACTCGGCACAGAAGAGTTATGACTCGGTCATGACCTCGCTCTCAGGTGTAGTTGAGATGCTCGAGGCGGCGACCGACAAGAATAAAGATACCAAGGAAGCGGTCGACAAGATGCTCGACGACCTCACACCCGAGGCGGCGAGCGTAATGGAGACTATGGCGACTCCGAGCGTAATGCAGAATTACGGCGTTCCCGAAAAGAGCGCAGACTCGGTCGCAACTATGGTGTCGGGTACGTTCGGTAACCTCAAGGACGTTCCCGCTGAGGATTACGATAAGGAATCCGCGGCAGTTTCGGATATGATGAACGTGATGATGTCTATCACCGAAGAGGGCGGCTCGGGCTCGAGCGTGTTCGGCGGCGAGGATAGCGTTACAGAGATCACCGAGGAAGAGTACGTTAACAATATTATGGAGTCGACCGCGATGTCCAAGACCGTCGTTGATACTGTTTACGCGGATGGCGACGAGCCTAAGGTAGACCCGCTCAACTCTGGCAGAAACCTCAGCGAGACCGAGAAGACCAACCTCATTGGCGCGATCAACAACAAGTGGGCAGCGTCCGAGAAGGACGATCAGACCAAGAAGGAGCTCACCGCGATCGCGGCTATGATGAACGTTGCGGTATCGGTAGGCGAGAACGGCTTTGAGATGGTCGAGCCCGAGGATGCTCCCGTAGTAGAACCCGAGGTAACTCCCGAGGAAAATCCTGAGGAGAACCCTGAGGTAACTCCCGAGGAGAACCCCGAGGAAAACGCATAATAATAAATGAAGATGGGACAGAGAATGTTTTACGTTCTCTGTCCTTTTCCTTTGTAAGCCCGGATCGGTTGAAGGCAACAAACGGAAAATAGGAAAAGACTGTAGTACTTTGTAACAACTAAAAGTATATATTTAACATTCCGCCCGAGATCCTTCGCTACGCCTCGACCTTCGGTGTCATTCTCGAGCGAAGCGAAGAATCTCGAAGGTCGAGGCTTGCTCGAGGATGACACGGGCGGGGAAAACAAGGCAAGTTTTAGTTGTCACAAAGTAGTAGGGGATGGGTTTCCCATCCCTAAAATATCGGTTAACGCTATGCATACGTCTGCCATCTTTCTTGCACGACGCAAAGAAACAAAAAGGCTCCTTCCGAGAGGGAGCTGTCGCGCAAGCGACTGAGGGAGAGTGCGTGCACAAAAAGATTTGATGGCTCGGCGGTAAAGAGATCTGAACCGCTCTTTGCGCAATCTCCTCCACCGCTTCGCGGAGCCCCCTCTCGGAGGGAGCCTTGGGAGAGATCACCGCCGAGCATCCGTCCGTGGCATCCCTGTGCAAGATATTTTTTAAGTTTAAAAACATTGATTTTTGCTTCATTTTGTGATATAATATATAATGAGCGAGAATTTGGATCGCTCGTTGAATGTAAATTTTTTGTATTAAGATAGAGGAACCCAAAATGCGCAAAACAAAGATAGTATGCACGATCGGACCTGCGTGCAACAACGAAGAAACACTCACGAAAATGTGCCTCGCGGGAATGAACGTGGCGAGACTGAACTTCTCACACGGAACTCACGAGGATCACAAAGCAAACATAGAGCTTATCAAGCGCGTTCGCGAAAAGCTTGATATTCCGATAGCGATACTGCTCGACACCAAGGGCCCTGAGTACAGAATAAAGACCTTCAAGGGCGGAAAGATAATGCTTGAAGAGGGCGACAGATTTACCTTTACCTCGCGCGACATCGAGGGAGACGAGACCTGCGTTTCGGTAAGCTACAAGCATCTGCCCGAGGAAATGAGCGTGGGGCAGAGAATTCTTCTCAACAACGGACTCGTGATCTTCGAGGTCGAGTCGGTCGAGGGAAGCGAGATCCACTGCCGCGTGATCGCGGGCGGCGAGCTCTCAAACCGCAAGAGTATGAGCTTTCCGGGCAAGGTGCTCGATCAGGTGTATCTGAGCGACTACGATAAGCGCGATCTGCTCTTCGGCATTGAGAACGACGTTGATTTTATCGCTTGCTCCTTCGTTTCGCGCAAGCAGGATCTCGTTGACGTAAAGGAATTTCTGCGAGATAACGGTGGCGCGGACATAGATATCATCGCGAAGATCGAGAACCGCTCGGGCGTTGAAAATATCCGCGAGATCTGCGAGGAATGCGACGGAATTATGATCGGACGCGGAGATATGGGAGTTGAGATTCCTTTTGAAGAGCTCCCAGGTATTCAGAAGTATCTCATCACCACCTGCCGTCTGCTCGGTAAGCGCGTTATCACCGCGACCGAGATGCTTGAGTCGATGATCCACAATCCCCGTCCGACACGTGCGGAGATATCCGACGTTGCGAACGCGGTGTACGACGGAACGAGCGCAATTATGCTTTCGGGCGAGACTGCGGCGGGCAAGTACCCCGTGCTTACGGTCGAGACTATGGCGCGCATCGCGCTCCAGACCGAGACAGGAATCGATTATGCAAAGATATTCTACGGCTCTGACTTTATTATCAAGAATCCCGTCGACGCGATCTCGCACGCGACCTGCGGAATGGCGATCGACATCAAGGCTAAGACGATCGCGGTCTGCTCGCTTTCGGGAATGACCGCAAGAATGGTCTCGCGCTTCCGTTGCCCGATCGATATTCTCGGAGTGACCACCGACGAGCACACCTGGCGCAAGCTCGCGCTCTCCTGGGGCGTGACACCTGTGATGAGCGAGATGTTCAATTCGCTCGACGTGCTCTTCTACACGGCGACAAAGCTTGCAAAGACGACGATGAAGCTCGAGCGTGGCGACCGCGTGGTCATTACGGGCGGAGTCACCAACGGCTCTTCGGGTAACACAAATCTTATAAAGGTTGAGACTATATAATTAAAATGGGAACAGAGCGATCTGTTCCCATTTTGTGTCTTTATTCAAGTTCAAACGCGCCGGTGTAGAGCTGATAGTATTTGCCTTTCTGCGCGATAAGATCCTCGTGGCTGCCGCGCTCGATGATCCTGCCGTGGTCGAGGACCATAATAACGTCGGAGTTCCGAACGGTCGAGAGGCGGTGTGCGATGACGAACACCGTTCTGCCGTGCATCAGGGCATCCATTCCGCGCTGAACTATCGCCTCGGTACGCGTGTCGATTGAGGATGTCGCCTCGTCGAGTATCATAACGGGCGGATCTGCGACTGCGGCGCGCGCGATCGAGAGAAGCTGTCGCTGTCCCTGCGAGAGATTTGCGCCGTTTGAGGTCAGCATAGTGTTATAGCCCTCAGGCAGACGGGTGATGAAGTCGTGCGCGTTTGCAAGCTTTGCGGCGGCGATGCATTCCTCGTCGGTCGCGTCGAGCTTTCCGTAGCGGATGTTCTCCATAACAGTTCCGGTAAAGAGGCTTGTATCCTGCAGAACTATGCCGAGCGAGCGGCGCAGATCTGCCTTTTTTATCTTGTTGATATTGATGCCGTCGTATCTGATCTTTCCGTCGTCGATATCGTAGAAGCGGTTGATGAGATTGGTGATAGTGGTCTTGCCCGCGCCCGTAGCACCGACGAACGCGACCTTCTGACCGGGCTTTGCGTAGAGCGTGATATCCTCAAGCACGAGCTTTTCGGGCACGTAGCCGAAGTCCATCATCTCTATTCTCACGTCGCCCTCGAGCTTGGTGTAGGTGACCGTTCCGTCGCCGTGGGGATGCTTCCACGCCCACGTACCCGTGCGCTCCTCGGTTTCGACGAGCTTGCCGTCGATCTCTTTTGCATTGACGAGCATAACGTAGCCGTCGTCAATCTCGGGCTCGGTGTCCATAAGCTCAAACACGCGTCCCGCGCCTGCGATAGCCATAACTATCGAGTTGATCTGCTGAGATACCTGGCTTACGTTATTGGTAAACTGCTTGGATGCATTGAGGAAGGGAACTACCACGCTGATGTTGACGAGCGTTGAGATAGGGTTGCCGAGCATATTCGAGAGAGCTATCTGCAACGACACGTTCTTTGCTCCGCTGATGATTAGCATACCGCCGACAAAAGCAACGAGAACGTAGAGGATGTTGCCGATATTGCCCATAATAGGCATCAGAATGTTCGCAAAGCGGTTTGCGTTTGTCGCATTCTTGCAAAGCTCGTTGTTGAAACGGTCGAAATCTTCAATGCTTTGCTCCTCGTGGCAGAAGACCTTGACTACCTTCTGACCGTTCATCATTTCCTCAACGAAGCCCTCGGTTGCGGCTATCGAGCGTTGCATAGCGATAAAGCTCTTCGCGCTCTTTGCTCCGACCTTCTTTGCTACGAGGATCATAGCCACGCTCGCGCAGGCGACCACGAGTGCCATCCACACGCTGAGGTAGAGCATATTGAAAATAAGGAAAATGACTATAAGTCCGGATTGGAAGAGGTGGGGGAGAGTCGAGGAGACGAGCTCGCGGATCGCCTCGATGTCGTTGGTGTAATGCGACATTATGTCTCCGTGCGCGTTCGAGTCGAAGTAACGCAGGGGGAAGGACTGCATCTTATCGAACATCTTCTTTCGCATACCGTTCATAAAGCTCTGCGTTACCACAGCCATAATTCTTGTGTACGCGAAGGACGCGATCCATCCGACCGCGTAGATGCTGAGCATAAGCAGTATCGCGGTCATTATCTTGCCGCTGACAGCACCCAAGCCTTTCTCAAGTCCTTCTCCGATATAGAGAATGAACTGATTCATAAAGATGCTCGCGATGGTGGATGCAAGCGACACAAGCACGATGCAGATAGCAACGAGCGTCATCTGCAGCTTGTATTCCTTGAAGAGAATTTTGAATATTCTGCCGAGCACGCCCTTCTTGACGGGAGGTCTTTTGGGCATAGCGTTTGCGTTTTTCTTATTCGCCATCTTCGCTACCTCCCTTGTTCTGAGAGTCGTATATCTCGCGGTAGATCGGGCTCTTTTCCATAAGCTCCGCGTGCGTGCCCATGCTCTCGATCCTGCCGCCGTCGAGAACGACTATCTTGTCTGCGTGCTCGACCGAGGATATACGCTGTGCGATGATGATCTTTGTGGTGTCGGGGATCTCCTCTGCGAAGGCGCGGCGGATAAGCGCGTCGGTCTTGGTGTCGACCGCGCTCGTCGAGTCGTCGAGAATGAGGATCTTGGGTTTCTTCAATAGGGCGCGCGCGATACAGAGCCTTTGCTTCTGTCCGCCCGACACGTTCGTACCGCCCTGAGTTATGTGCGTGTCGTAGCCGTCGGGGAAGCTACGGATGAATTCGTCCGCCTGCGCAAGACGGCAGATGCGCTCGATCTCCTCGTCGCTCGCGTCAGGATCGCCCCAGCGGAGATTTTCCTTGATAGTTCCGGTAAAGAGCAGATTTTTCTGCAGAACGACCGAGACCTGATCGCGCAGAGTGTCGAGGTCGTAATCACGAACATCGATGCCGCCGACCTTGACCGCACCCTCACTCACGTCGTAAAGGCGCGAGATGAGCTGGATAAGTGAGGTCTTGCCGCTACCCGTGCCGCCGATGATACCCACCGTCTCGCCGGGCGCGATAAAGAGGTTGATGTCAGCGAGTGCTTTTTTGTCAGCAGTCGCCTTATAGGAAAAGCTGACCTTATCGAAAAGCACGCTTCCGTCACGTACCTCGGTGATGGGGCATTCGGGCTCTGTTATCTCGCTCTTCTCGCGGAGCACCTCGCAAAGACGGTTTGCAGACTCGATCGACATAGAGAGCATAACGATGATCATAGATACCATCATAAGACTCATCAGTATCTGCGCGCCGTAGGTCAGAAGCGCGGAGAAGCCTGCTACGTCGAGCGCAGCCTCGTTTGTGGTGATGATGAGTCGCGAGCCGAAGAAGCAGACCATCAGCATAAGTGCGTTGAAGCAGAACTGCATCAGAGGGTTGTTGAGCGCGAGGATCTTCTCGGCTTTTGTAAAGCCTTTTGCCACGTCGTCCGACGCGACCTCGAACTTCTTACGCTCGTAGTCCTCGCGCACGTACGCCTTGACTACTCGCATACCCGACACGTTCTCCTGGACCGATGCGTTGAGCGCGTCGTATTTTTTGAATACCGTCTTGAAGATGGGGTGCGCGCTGCGGATGATGAAGAACAGACCGATCGCGAGTACGGGAATGATTACCGCAAAGGCGAAGGACATTCGCGGGCTCACGTTTATCGCCATAACGAGCGCGAATACTAACATCAGCGGACAGCGCACGGTGGTTCTGATGATCATCATAAACGCCATCTGAACGTAGGATACATCGGTTGTCAGACGGGTGACGAGTCCCGCGGTCGAGAATTTATCGACGTTTGCGAATGAAAATTCCTGAATTGAATAATATAGATCGTGGCGCAGATTTTTTGCAAATCCGCAAGCCGCCACGGCGGCAAAATGTCCCGCAAGTGCGCCGCAGGTCAGCGACAGAAAAGCGAGAACGACGAGGATGAGACCGAATTTAACTATCTCATCCATGCCCGAGCCTTCCTCGATCCTTCTCACAAGCTGTGCGGTGACGAAGGGAATAGTACATTCCACAGCCACCTCGCAGGCAATGATCAAGGGAGCGAGAATAGCGCTGAGCTTGTATTCACGAATACTTTTTGCTAAGGTTTTTATCATATTACCTCAACTTGCTCCTCTCAAAATAAAACATACTTATTCATTATAATACAGAAAGATTTCCTAAAATAATATCTTATGTAAATTTTAAGTGAACACTTGTGCCGTACTTGACAAATTGCCGCCAAAGTGATATTATTAAGTAAAGAAATTTAAGGAGTAAGCAAGAATTTATGGAACTCGTACTAATAACTGCGCTCGGAGTTGGCGGCGCGACGGTAGTCGGCGCGCTTCTCGGCTTTATTTTCAAAAATCCATCGCATAGAATGAGCGATATGCTGCTCTCGTTTGCGGCGGGTGTGATGCTCGCGGCGGCGGTGATCGGTCTCGTTCTGCCGTCGGTAGAATACGGTGGCGGAGGCTGGCTCGCGATACTCGTCACGGTGATCGGCATTTTCTGCGGCGCGCTCTGTCTCAATCTGATCGATAAGCTCGTTCCTCACCTGCACAAGCTGACGGGAGTGGACGGCGAGGCGCATCCCGATAAGAGCGCGAAGCTCAACAAGGTGCTTCTTTTCGTTATCGCGATTGCAATACACAATCTGCCCGAGGGAATTGCCGCAGGTGTTGGCTTCGGTTCGGAGAACGTGGCGCACGCGTTCACGATCGCGGGCGGTATCGCGCTTCAGAACATCCCCGAGGGAATGGTGATAATCGCGCCTATGATCGCCGCAGGAATGAGCAAGGGAAGAACGCTTGCCGTTGCCGCTATGACCGGCGTGGTCGAGGTCATCGGCACGTTCATAGGCTACTTTGCAGTCAGCGTTTCTGCCGCGGTCCTGCCCTTCGCGCTCGCATTCGCAGGCGGCACGATGATATACGTTATCAGCGACGAAATGATCCCCGAAACGCACGCGCACGGCTCGGAGCGCGGCGCGACCTACGCTCTGCTCGTCGGCTTCTGCCTGATGCTCGCCTTTGACGTTATGCTGGGGTAGTTAGTTGGAGTAGGAATTTTATTGTTCTTTTCTTGAAAGAAAAGAACCAAAAGAACTTCCTGTGGTGTTGTTATAGAGTTTGTACGTGACTCGAGCCGATATTCTCTAAAGATGTTTGGGATACTGTAAACCAAAGCGATATTCTCGCTGTGTGATTTAGTATC
>JAGBIA010000117.1 GCA_017935225.1 Clostridia bacterium
CAGGAGTGAGGCCAACTAAAGTCGATCATCAAACTATAGACGCATAATGCGATGGTTGGATTTAATACTGAAACAAGATATTTCTCCCCATCAAGCCACATAAAACCGTACGCAGATCCTTCACCGTATTTTCATCAAATATTAATTATAAATTATTATTAAAGTGTAGACTTTTTCGAAAAAATGTGTTATAATGTAATGTAAAATGAAAAAAGTCTACCCTTTCGCATTTTCGAACGGGAAGCTGTATATAAAATAATCAAAATGCCGACGGTTTGTTGTCGGCGATCGAAAGGAATCCCAAAACTTATGGCAAAATACATAGAAAAAATCGAACAGACCTCTCTGCCCGTTATCGCCTTGCGCGGCTCTGTAGCCTTTCCCGGCGTAACGCTGAGCTTTGAGCTCGCAGACGAGCTTTGCATAAACGCAGCAGAGGCGGCGTTTGAAACAGATTCTCTTGTGCTTATCTGCTCTGTTCTCGACCTCTCGAGCGACAAGCTCTCTACCTCCGCGCTCTGCCGCGTAGGAACCGTATCAAAGATCAAGCAATCGGTAAAAACCCCCGAGGGCAATATGCGCATTATCACCGAGGGATACTCGCGCGCCACCGTAAGCGAATTTCATCGCTTCGCAAATTACATCTGCGCCGATCTTATCTGTAAGACAATATCGATCTCCGACGAGGAGAGCGTAAAATCTCAGGCATACTGCCGCGCGATACTCAGTGAGGCAGAAGCGCTGACAGCTATGCTTCCGTCGGTCAGCGACGATATGCTCACCACAGCAAGGGCGATCAGAAATCCCGCTCTCCTTGCCGATTTCCTCGCGTCAAACATTCTCGTCAAGCACACCGACAAGCAAAAGGTGCTTGAATGCTTCGATCCCATCAAGCGCATCGAGCTTCTTATTGCGATCATCCGTGAGGAGACCGATCTTCTTGAATGCGAGATGAAGATACACAAAAAGGTTCGCTCGGGTCTCAACCAGAACCAAAAGGAATTTTATCTTCGCGAGCAGCTCCGCGTTATACGCGATGAGCTCGGCGAGGGAGAAGGCTCCGACGAATATCTTGAAAAAATAATGGAGCTCAAATGCTCCGACGAGGTACGCGAAAAGCTTATCAAGGAAGCCGACAGACTCGCAAAAACTCCGTTCGGCTCATCCGAGGCAACGGTTACGCGCTCGTATCTCGACACCTGCCTTGAGATCCCGTGGGAGACCGTCACCAAGGACAGACTCGACGTCAAGGCGGCAAAGAAGATACTTGATGCCGACCACGACGGACTTGAAAAGGTAAAAGACAGAATACTCGAATATCTTGCAGTAAAGCAGCTCAACCCCGAGCTTAAAAACCAGATCCTCTGCCTTGTAGGCCCTCCCGGTGTGGGCAAGACCTCTATCGCGGCATCCATCGCCCGAGCAATGAAGCGCAAGTACGTGCGTGTATCTCTCGGTGGCGTGCGCGACGAGGCAGACATCAGAGGTCACCGAAAGACCTACATAGGCTCGATGCCGGGACGTATAGTCCAGGGACTTACGCAGGCAAAGGTAAAGAATCCGCTTATGCTTCTCGACGAGATCGACAAGCTCACGCGCGACGCTCACGGAGACCCCGCCTCCGCGCTTCTCGAGGCGCTTGACGGCGAGCAGAACCACTCCTTCCGCGATCACTTTGTCGAGCTTCCCGTCGATCTCTCGGAGTGCCTTTTCATCGCTACGGCAAACACCCTCGATACCGTTCCGAAGCCTCTGCTCGACAGAATGGAAATAATCGAGCTTAAAACCTATACGAAAACCGAAAAAATAGCTATAGCCAAAAATCACCTTATAACCAAGCAGCTCAAGAGACACGGGCTTAACCGCCGTATGCTCTCGATCTCGGACGCCGCTATAGAGGAGATCATAGACTACTACACGCGTGAATCGGGTGTGCGTAATCTTGAGCGCCGCATAGCAGACCTCGCGCGCAGAGCGGCAAGAAGATTTGTCGAGGACAGCTCGATCAAATCCATAAAGGTCGGCGCACAGAACGTAAGCGAATATCTCGGACCGCGCAAGCTTATCCCCGAGCATATCGCAGATGAGGACGAGATCGGAACCGTCAACGGACTTGCCTATACAGAGTCGGGCGGCGACGTGCTCAAGGTCGAGGTCGCGATACTTGAGGGAAGCGGAAAGCTTGAGCTTACAGGCTCGCTCGGTGACGTAATGAAGGAATCGGCAAAAATAGCGCTCAGCATAGTGCGCTCGCTCGCCGCAGAATACGGAATAGATCCCGATTTTTACAAGACCAAGGATATACACATTCACTTCCCCGAGGGAGCGGTTCCCAAGGACGGACCCTCTGCAGGTGTCACTATGGTAACAGCGCTTATCAGCGCACTTTCGGGCAGATCGGTAAAGCGAGACGTAGCTATGACGGGCGAGGTATCTCTGCGCGGCAGAGTGCTTGCAATAGGCGGACTCAAGGAAAAGACGATGGCGGCATATTCGTTTGGAATAAAGACCGTGCTTATCCCCGAGGACAATATGCGCGAGCTTGACGAGATCGACAGCGCGGCACGTGAGGGACTTAAATTTATACCCTGCAGAAGTGTTGCGGACGTACTGCGTCACGCGCTCGTTCCCACTCTCACAGCAGACACAGCGGTAGGCGCGCAAAAGGAACAGAACGATATTTCATTCTCGCACAGAAGCTCTTCACAGAGAGAAATAGCAAATACCGTTGTAAGATAAACAATCGAGGATGGCGTAAAGCCGAAAAGCAGCTTCCTAAAAAAGCGAAAAAAATAAAACTAACCGTGAGGTGCAAAATGGCACTGAAAACACAGAACGTAAATTTAAAAATAAGCGCGGGAGAGCCGCGACAGATACCTTCGGATCCGATCGCACAGGTCGCGTTTTCGGGCAGATCCAACGTCGGTAAAAGCTCGCTCATAAACGCGTTGCTCGGACGCAAGAGTCTTGCGCGTGTAAGCTCGGCACCCGGAAAGACCATAACCATAAACTTTTACGAGGTAGACAAAAAGCTTTATCTTGTTGACCTTCCCGGCTACGGCTTTGCAAAGCGCACGCTTGAGGACAAGGCAAAATGGTCGGCTCTCACCGACGGATATTTCACGCAGAACAAAAACATAGACCGTCTGGCGCTCGTTCTTCAGCTTGTGGACAGCAGAATAGGTCCGACAAAGGACGACGAGATGATGCTTGATTTTCTGCGCGCAAGCGAGCTTCCATTTGCAGTGGTAGCCACCAAGACCGACAAGCTTAACGCGACCGAGCGCAAGAAAAATCTCGAGGCTATATCCAGGCATCCTCTCGTATCAGGCGCCCCCGTAATTCCCTTCTCGGCACTAAAGGGCGAGGGCAAGGACGAGCTCTGGAAGATAATTTTTCAATACACAGGACTTTGATATGAAAACCGAAATAATAATGATCCGTCACGGACAAAGCATAGCAAACGCACAGTCGCGCTTTGCCGGACACAGCGATTTCGACCTCACAGAGCTTGGACACAAGCAGGCAGAGCTTGCCGCAGAGTATCTGTATAACAGCGGTCAACAGGTGGATAAAATATATTCGAGCGATCTGCTCCGCGCACACAATACAGCAGTCCCCTTTGCCAAAAAATACGGCTTGCCGATAAACGACACGAAGGATCTGCGAGAGATCTTCGCGGGAAGCTGGGAGGCAATGACTGTAGATGAGATCTACGAGCAGTATCGCGATGCCTTTATTACGTGGCGCACCGATTTTTCAAGAGCCCGCTGCACCGACGGAGAATCAACCGTCGAGCTTTATCACAGAATAGTAGATACCGTCAAAAGGATCGCGCAGGATAACGAGGGTAAGACGGTGCTTATCGCTACTCACGCAACCCCGATAAGAGCTATCGATTGCTTTTCGCACGGCTGGGAGGCTGAAAGAATAGGCGACGTAAGCTTCGTGCGCAACGCGTCTATCAGCATATTCGAATACGAAAACGGCGTTATAACGCCGAAGATAATTGACGCCGTCGATCACCTCGAGCCTTCACAGATAACCGTGGTCCCGAAAAATCTTGACGACGTAAGATAAATTTTAATTCACGAGGCAAAAAATGATACTCCACAAGCATTTCGACGTAAACGAAAAAGGACACCTCACGATCGGCGGTATGGATGCCGTAGAGCTTGCAGAGCGCTTTGGCACTCCCGCGTATATACTCGACGAGAACGTGATCAGAGCCAACTGCCGCGAATATCTCACCGCCGCAAGACGCGAGTTCGGTGAGGACGCACTTCCGCTCTATGCCTCAAAGGCTCTCTGCTTTACGGGAATTTATAAGCTCGCGGCAGAGGAAGGAATGGGCATCGACTGCGTGTCGGGAGGAGAGCTGTTCACCGCAAAGCAGGCAGGCTTTCCTGCAGAACGCATATATTTTCACGGAAACAATAAGACCGACCGCGATATACGTGACGCTATGGATATGGGCGTAGGCAGATTTGTGGTCGATAACCCCGACGAGCTTCGCGCCCTCTCAAAGGAGGCAAGCAAGCGCGGTATCCGCCAGGGAATTTTACTTCGCATCACCCCCGGGATCGACCCACATACGCACAAGGCGGTCGTAACCGGAAACATAGACTCCAAGTTCGGCTCGGCAATAGCTACAGGTCAGGCGATGGATATCGTAAAGCAGGCACTCGCGTCCGACGGCATCGAGCTTATCGGTCTGCATTGTCATATCGGCTCTCAGATATTCGACCTCGAGCCCTTCTCGGATGCGGCAAATATTATGATCCGCTTTATAGCCGATATTAAGCGCGAGTGCGGATACGAGATCCGAGAGCTCAATCTCGGCGGAGGCTTTGGCGTGAAATATACCGAATACGACCGAGAGATCTCCTATTCCTCGGCGATCGCGGATATTGCAAGGATCGTGCGCTCGTTCTGTAAGACACACGAAATTGCTATGCCCCGCGTTATCCTCGAGCCGGGTCGCTCGCTCGTAGCGGCGGCGGGAGCCACGCTCTATACCGTGGGCTCGGTCAAGGAGATCCCAAGCTTCAGAAATTACGTGTCGGTAGACGGCGGTATGCCAGATAACCCAAGATACGCGCTTTATCAGTCACAGTACACAGCCGTGATCGCAAACAAGGCGGATAAGCCGAGAGATTACAGAGCTACGCTCGCGGGCAGATGCTGTGAGTCAGGCGACCTTCTCGGTGAAAATATGGAGCTGCAGAGAGCAGAGCGAGGAGATATACTCGCTGTGCTTGTTACGGGAGCGTATAACTACTCGATGGCATCAAACTACAACCGAATTCCCCGCCCGCCCGTCATTATGGTAAAGGACGGAGAGGCAAGAGTTGCGGTGCGCCGCGAAACCTACAAGGACCTTATAAGAAACGACGTACTTTAATCTTTTTCGGAGATAAATTATGTTACTTACCCTTATACAAACGCTGATAAACAAAAACAGCTATTCCACCGACGATCTCAAGATGATCGTAGCCGAGGTGCTGCTTGCAATACCGATCATACTTCTTACGCTTTCGGTGCACGAAACGGCACACGGATACGTGGCAAACAAGCTTGGAGATCCTACGGCAAAATCGCTCGGCAGACTTACTCTCAATCCCTTCAAGCATTTCGATACTCTCGGATTTCTTATGATGATGCTTGTCGGATACGGTTGGGCAAAGCCCGTGCCGATAAATACGAGATACTTCAAAAACCCAAAGCGCGATATGGCTATATGCGCGGCGGCGGGCCCGATCTCAAATCTCCTTATGGCAATTCTTTTTGCGGGACTTTATAAGGTATTTTTCCTTGCCATCAGCACCGTAACCATATCGAGTATGATGATGTATAACGTGATAAGACTGACAAGTATGTTCTTTTCGCTCGGAGTCTCGATCAACGTAACGCTCGCGATCTTCAATCTCATCCCCATTCCGCCCTTCGACGGATCAAGGATCGCGCTTGCCTTTCTTCCCTCGCACGTCTATTTTAAAATACAGAGATATGAAAGATATATTTTCATCGTATTTTTCGTGCTTCTTCTCACGGGAATTCTTGACCCTGTGCTGTATTTTCTGCGCAGTAAGGTCACAAACCTTATATTCCTCATTTTCGGACTTTAACAAATTTTTTCTTAATCCTCGGGAGTGCTATGGATACGCTTACTTACAAACTTGAGCAATTTGAGGGCCCCCTCGATCTGCTCCTCTCTCTTATACAAAAGAATAAGGTGAGCATCACCGACATCCCGATCGCGCTGATCTGCGACCAGTACGTAGAGTACATCACGAAGGCGCAGGAGCTTGATATGGATCTCGCGTCCGAGTTCATTGTTATGGCGAGCGAGCTGATGCTTATCAAGAGCCGTATGCTGCTCCCAAAGACCGACGAGGAGAGCGAGGACCCGAGAGCAACGCTGGCAGATGCCCTTCTGCGCTATCAGCAGGCAAAGGAGGCGGCGCAAAAGCTTGCTCCGATGTATGCATATTACAGCGGCAGAATGGTAAAGGATACGGATGAGATCTCGGTCGACAAGACCTTTGTTGCCGATCAGGAAGTCACCGCTCTCTGCACGGCAGTACGCCGCATCGTAGCGTATAACAACGCGCTTGAGCACGCGGCAAGCACTACGTTCAAGCCGATGATAAGCAAGCCTATCATCCCCGTAGAAATAAAAATAGTGTCTATCCTGAAGCATATCGAAAAGCGAGGCGCGGCAAGTCTTGCCGAGCTGATAGACAGTGAAGCAACGCTGCCGGATATGATAGCGTCCTTTCTTGGAATTCTCGAGCTTGTAAAGGTACGCAAGCTGCTTATATCCGACAGTGTCGATGGCGAGTGGAACCGCGAGAACGCTCTGCTCGGTGCCGATACGAGATTTATCATAAACACAAACGAGGACGATATAGAGCAAAGCGAATATCTGCTCGACGGGGAACCCGAGGAAGCAGGACAGCTTAGCATCGATGGTGTTTAATGCGCCGACAGGACGGCAGAAAGGCTAAAAAATGACAGACGAAAAGATCACGCAGGGCACGGCTGAGAGCGACGGTGCCGCAACAATAAAAAGCATCGAGGGAGCTATCGAGGCTATCCTCTACGCCGCAGGCTACCCCGTAAAATACGAAAAGATTGCCGAGGTTCTCGGACTTGACGTTCGCAATACAAAAACTCTTATAAAGCATATGTGCGACACATATAACCGAGAGGATTCCAAGCACGGAATCACGCTGCTGATGTTCGAGGACACCTGCCAATTCTGTACAAAGGAGCAGTATGCTCCTTACATACGCGAGGCACTCGGTATCCGCCGCGGAGGAAATCTCTCGGCGTCGTCGATGGAGGTGCTTGCGATAGTTGCCTACAATCAACCCGTAACGCGTACCTTTGTCGATCAGGTGCGAGGAGTTGACAGCTCGTACGCTATGAATTCGCTTATTGATAAGGCTCTTATCGAGGCATGCGGAAGACTCGACGCGCCCGGCAGACCTATGCTCTATACAACCACAGAGAAATTTTTGCGCGTATTCGGTCTGCGTTCACTCTCCGAGCTTCCCGAAACAGAGGTAATGGCTCCGCCGAGAAGCGAGGACGTTCCGATACTCGTTGAGGATGACGGACAGCTCACTATGGACGAGCCTGCGGTCGAGGATTAAAAATTTCGCTCGTTGCGAGTCTGACTTTAATTTCACCAAAAAGAACTTCCACTTATGAAGTTCTTTGACTCTACCTTTCTTGCAAGAAAGGTAGCAAAAAAGTGATTATAAAACTAACTGACGAAAGGAGAAAAATATGCCTGCGCTTGTTACTTTAGGAATAATTGCGTTATTTTTGGCTTTTCTTCTGTCGTTAAAGGCTACGGTAACGGTAGCGTACAACCAAGAGGTAGAGTTATCAGTACGTGTGCTGTGCTTCAAAATAAAAATACTGCCCGCAAAAAAGAAAAAATACCCCCGCTCGATGAGCGCCAAGAAGGCTCGCAGGATAAAGGAAAAGCGCGAGAAGAAGGCGGCAAAGAAGCTTGCGAAGAAAAATGCCAAGAAGCAAGAAAAGGAAGAAGAAAAGAGGGCGGTAGCATCGGGAAAGGTCAAGAAGGAGAAAAAGAGCGCGGGCGAGATACTCGATATAATCTCACTGGTCGCAAATCTGCTCAAGGCTGTCATAGGAAAATTCTTCGGACATCTGAGAATAAAGGTCGCGCGCATACGCCTCGTTATCGCAACGGGTGACGCCGCAACCACCGCTATAACCTACGGCGCGGTAACTCAGGCGATCAACGTGCTGTTTCCCCTGCTCGATCAGATCAAAACGGTCAGAACCCCCGCAAATAAGGACATAGACGTAAAAGCCGATTTCTGCTCCGAGGAAAGCGAAATCGATATAGAGATCTCCTTTGCGCTCCGCGTGTGGCACCTGTTCCACGTGGCATTTGCGGCTCTTGGAAAATTCATAAAATATATTTTCAAGACGGTTCGCCGCAAAATAGAAAATGCGGACAAGAGTGCTGACGGCAGCCAAAAAAACGACGGACACAAAGTCGGATAAGACTTTTATATAAATAATTTTGCAATTTTTAATATTGAAAGGAATAAAATTATGGCAACAGAAAACAAGATTCCGGAAATAATCAGATCCTCTATGGAGAACATTCGCTCGATGGTAGACGCTAACACCATCATCGGCGACCCCGTCAGCGCAACGGGCGGAACCGTAATCATACCCGTTTCCAAGGTATCGGTAGGCATCGCAACGGGCGGCGTTGACTACAACTCCAAGAAGGACGTTCAGCTCCGTCCCCAGAACTTCGGTGGCGGCGGCGGAACAGGTCTGTCGGTGGTTCCCGTAGGATTTCTCATTTGCGATAAGCACGGCGACGTTGAATTTATCAACGTAAGCACCAAGGGCAAGCCCGATCCCGTAGATCAGATCGCAGATCTCGTCGAGCGCACACCCGATATCATCGCAAAGATCAAGGCTCTCTTTGCAAAGGAAGCTCCCGCTGAAGAGGAAGCTGACGAGAGCGCAGAGTAATAGCATCCATATCCGCCTTTTATGAATATTTCTTGTTTCACTCAGTATAAATTTACTGTGGAAATAAGAAATATCATAGGGGTGTAAAATGAGAAAACGGCCGCTTGCGATTTTAGTTCTGTGCGCACTTATATTACCAATACTCTGCCTACCGATAAAAAGCGCCCCCGAGGCGTTTTCCGTGCAGAGTCTTTCGGCGCGCGCCGCTATACTTATCGACGCGGACGATAAAACCGTTCTCGCCGAAAAATGCGCAAGCGAGCGAATGGGAGAGGCAAGCACAACTAAAATCATGACGGCACTCGTTGTAGCCGAGAGTATGCCACTCGACAAAATAGTGGCAGTACCGCGCGAAGCCGTCGGGACCGAGGGCTCGTCGGTATATCTGTGCGAGGGAGAGCTGCTCACGGTAGGCGACCTTTTATACGCCCTGCTGCTCGCCTCGGCGAACGATGCCGCAACCGCGCTTGCAATTCTATGCGCGGGAAGCATTGAAGCCTTCGCCGAAAAAATGAACAGGCGAGCCGACTCTCTCGGCCTTTGTAATACCCATTTTACAAACCCGCACGGGCTTTACGACGAGGATCATTACACGACCGCATACGATCTCGCGCTGATCAGCGCAGAAGCTCTCAGAAACGAGAGCCTGCGCACCGTTTTCGCGACTCGCAAGGCAACCGTTCCGCTCGGAGTGACAGAATCAAACCCCGAGGGCGAGGGAAAACGCTATCTTCAGAATCACAATAAAATGCTCGCGCTTTACGACGGTGCGATCGGAGTAAAGACGGGCTTTACTAAAAAAACAGGAAGATGTCTTGTCAGCGCCGCAAAGCGCGACGGAATGACGCTTATAGCCGTCACACTCGACGCGCCTGACGATTGGCGCGATCACTCTGCCCTGCTCGATTACGGATTTTCAAGCTACGAGCGCGCCACTGTTTTTGACGTGGGTCAGTTTTCATATCCCTATTCGGTTGCAGGAGGAAATGAGGCGCAGGTTATGGCGATAAATTCACTTCCCATCACGCTGACTCTCCCGAAAATAAGAGAGAACGCGGACACGCGGGTAGAATTTCCGCAACGTTTTGAGATCGCGCCCGTGTGCGAGGGAGATATTTTAGGTGAGCTGACGGTCAGCATAAACGGAAAAGCTGCTTGCTCCCCGTTGGTTGCCGCATATTCGGTAGAGGCAACAACTAAGAAAAAACATAAATTTTTTTGGCAAAGCTGAGGGCCTTATGGACTCTATCAAACTTCAAAAATATTTCTCGGACTGCGGCATTATGTCGCGCCGCGCCGCCGAGGAGGAAATAAAAAAAGGACTCGTAAGGGTAAACGGAGAGGTTGCAGAGCTCGGTCTGCGCATAGATCCCGAGCGCGACACCGTGGAATACAAGGGCAGACGCGTAACGCAGAGCAAGGATGACAAATGCTATATTCTGCTCAACAAGCCGAGAGGATTTGTCACTACCCTATCCGATGAAAAGGGCAGAAAAACCGTCTTTGAGCTTGTCGCCGACGTCGGCAGACGCGTTTATCCCGTCGGCAGACTCGATATGGACTCGGACGGAATGCTGATACTCACGGATGACGGAGATCTGACAAACCGCCTGACTCACCCAAAGCACGAGATACCGAAAATATATCACGTAAGCGTCTATGGCGAGGTCAGAGAGCAGACTCTTGACGCACTCTCACAGCCAATGATACTTGACGGATATGAAATTCTGCCCGTGAAGGTCAGCTCTCTCGGGTACGACGGCAGCGTAACTCTGCTCGAATTTACTCTTTACGAGGGCAGAAACAGACAAATACGAAAAATGTGCGACACGCAAGCGCTCAGGATCAAACGCCTTTGCCGTGTCGCTATAGGAAAAATATCGCTTGGCGATCTTGAGGTGGGAAAATGGAGATACCTCACAGAGAGCGAGGTCGAATACCTCAAAAACTAAATGTTAAATCAAGCTTTAACGAAAGGATACAGAAATGCTTAAGGTTCTTCCAATACAGTCTAAAATCACGCAGGAGGATGTTTGTCTGCGTTGCGGTGTAAATACAACCCCGATCTGCTCGCATACTCGGCGACGGTCGACGATGCGCTTGCAGGTGTATGCCAATTCAAGCTTACCGACAAGGGCGGAATTATTTACGACCTCGCGCCCGTAAAGGACGGCTTCGACTTTGAGGCTATGTTCGTGCTTGGCAGAGGAACACTCAATTTTATTGACCTTTGCGGCGTGCATTACGCTTTTTTCTGCGGGGAAATAAGAGACGAGCAGTGCGAGCGTCTTATCAAGGCAGTAGGCTTTAAAAAGACCGAGTCGGGCTCCTATGAGATGAATCTTGAGGGCTTCTTTACTACAGAGCATTGTCAGAAGGACTGAGTATGTATTCCCGCGCTTACGTTGAAATAACCAATACCTGCAATATGAATTGCTCCTTTTGTCACGGAACGCACCGCGAGGCGCGGCAAATGACTCTTGGAGAGTTCGCGCGCGTAACGGCTAACCTCAGAGGCGTTACAGAATATCTCTATCTGCACGTTCTCGGCGAGCCGCTGACACATC
>JAGBIA010000118.1 GCA_017935225.1 Clostridia bacterium
ACGTTCGAATAATAGGTTTTTACTCCAAGACAGATGTGCGGCTTTTGCCGTTGTTCCGTCAGCGATTTTGTAAGGACACAGATATCCAAACTTCCAAAGGGAATATTGCTACGGGTCATATCAAACCCTACACCAACACCCATTTAAAGTTTTTTGATTTTCAAGTCGGCGCGTCCTGCGGACGATGAAGCCGACTTGAAAATAGGAAAAAACAAGGAGTATCAAGCGGGCGCCACGCGTTCACGCTTGAGACGACTATGTTTTTGACCGAATTCTTTTTTTCAAAAAAGAAGAGAAATTCGCGTCCCCGCGTCCCCGCGTCCTACTTCGTCACGGTCTTATAAAAATGCAGAGTATCGAAGTCGCGTTCGAGGTGGTGGAGCAGGTAGGTCTCTGCCGCGCGGCAGAAGAGCTCCATACTGCGCTCGTCGTTGAGGCTATACGCGAAGATGCGTTGCAGGGGGGCTGACGAGATATATCTGAGTGCCTCGAGAGCCGATGAATCGAGCGGAAGCAGAATATTTTTTGTCTCAAACCGATCGACCTCGGGGATGGGCAGACCGCCGCTTCGCTTTTTGAGGCATTCGGGGCAGACCAGCGCGCCGTTCATCACGTCGAGCCAGAGCCCGTCGGGGAAGCTTTGGGAGTCGCACTCCGCGCAGGACGAAAGATCGGGTGTAAATCCCGAGATATTCGCGGCAAAGGCTTCGTATGTCGCCTTGATCTGCGCGAGCGGCTTTAGCTTGTTTTCGATGGCGTAGAGCGTGTTGAGCGACATCCGCAGCACCTCGTGCGCAGGATAGTCGACTCCACTGATCTCGTCCGCGAGCTGCATCACGTAGGACGCGAGCGCGAATGAATCGAGATCCGAATTTATGCCGAAGAACGCTTGATTTATCGAGCCCGAGGAGAGCCAATATCTGCCGTCGCGCTCGTGCAGCTCCACGTTGACGTAGGCACAGATGCGGCAGAGAGACGCGACCTTGCTGCGAACGCTTCTTGCGCCCTTGGCGATTATATAGAATTTTCCCTCGTCCGCCGTCAAGAGCGTCAGCGCTCTATCGTGATCGCCAACGTCGGTGACCTTTAGGACGAGTCCGTCGCAGACCTTTCGCATAAATACCTCGTTTTGAATTTATTCCTCGTCTCTGTAGCCGAAGTTGCTGACCGTTTTTGCGCTTTCTCTCCAATTCTCCTTGACCTTTACCCAAAGGTTGAGGTAGACTTTAGTGCCGAACATCTTCTCGAGATCCTCGCGCGCGTAGGTTCCGATGAGCTTGAGAGCCTCGCCGCCCTTACCGACGATGATGCCCTTGTGCGAAGCCTTCTCGCAAAAGATCTCCGCGCGGATGCGGATGAGCGTGCCCTCGTCCTTGAATTCCTCTATGACAACGGCGGTTCCGTGGGGGATCTCCTTGTTGAGCGTGCGGAGTATCTTCTCGCGGATGATCTCAGCGGCGATCTGTCGCTCGGGCTGGTCGGTGATCATATCCTCGGGGAAGAACCAATCCGACTCAGAGAGGAACTTGGAGCATTCGTCCATCAGCTCGGGCACGTTCTTGCCCTTCTTTGCGGCTATCGGAACGAACGCGACGAAGTCGTGCTTCTCGGCATACTTGCTGATCGTCTCGGCAAGCACTTCGCGGTCGTACATATCGATCTTGTTGAGCGCGAGAATTGCGGGAATTCCGCTCTTTTTGAGGTAGGAAATTACGTTTTCCTCTACCGTTGTGATCTCTTTGCCGGTGTCGACGACGAGAACTACCGCGTCGGCGTCGCGCATCGAGGTGTCAGCCGCCTTGACCATAAACTCGCCGAGGCTGTTCTTCGGGGAGTGCATGCCGGGGGTGTCGAGGAAAACGAACTGATCGTCGCCCTTTGTGAAGATACCGGTAATGCGGTTTCTCGTGGTCTGGGGCTTGTTTGAAACTATTGCGACCTTCTCGCCGAGAATTGCGTTGAGAAGCGTGGATTTGCCCACGTTAGGTCTGCCTACTATTGCTATAAATGCTGTTCTTTTCATGTTTTTATGTCCTTATTCTTTAAAATCAAACCCCAAGTCCCATAGACTCGAGTATTTCGCGCTGGCGGCGGCGCATCTCTGCGTCCTCCTCATCGCTGTTCACGTGGTCGTAGCCGAGCAGGTGAAGCATCGAGTGCACCGTGAGGAACGCGACCTCGCGTTCAAAGCTATGTCCGAACTCTGCCGCCTGCTCGTTTGCTCTCTCGAGTGAGAGAACTATGTCTCCGAGGCTCTGCTCGGGCTCGTCCGCTATCGTGTAATCAAGCTCGCCGTAGTCGGTCAGCGGAAACGAGAGCACGTCGGTGGGCTTGTCTATCTGACGGAATTCGCGGTTGATCTCGCGAATTCTTTCGTTATCGACGAAGCTTACCGAGACCTCGGTGTCGGCCGCAAAGCTTTCGTATTTGAGCGACGCGAGAACCGCGGCTCTGACGAGCATTTTGAGCTTATAGGTAATAGGGAAAAGCTCCTGCTCGTTGGTGAAATATATCATTCTTTTTGCGCTCATCTGCGGTCGCCTCCCGAGCCGTTACTCTTTTGCACGCGGTATTTTTTGCCGCTATCCGCCTTGTCGCGCGACTCGTGCGCCTGCTTGCGCTCGTATGCCTCGTAAGCGAGGATTATGCGCTGGACGAGCTTGTGGCGCACTACGTCGCGGTCAGAAAATTCGTGTATTTTGATATCCTCAACGTCGTCGAGGATGCGGACTGCCGTCGCAAGACCGCTCTTCATACCGCTTGGCAGGTCGGTCTGCGTGAGGTCGCCCGTGACTACCGCCTTGGAGTTAAATCCGAGACGCGTCAAAAACATTTTCATCTGCTCGGGTGTTGCGTTCTGCGCTTCGTCGAGGATGATAAAGCTGTCGTCGAGCGTTCTGCCTCGCATATACGCGAGCGGAGCGATCTCGATCACGCCCTTCTCAAGCAGACGTTGATAGTTCTCCGCGCCCATCATCTCGAACATCGCGTCGTAGAGCGGACGGAGATAGGGATCGATCTTGCTTTGCAGATCGCCGGGGAGAAATCCGAGCTTCTCGCCTGCCTCGATCGCGGGGCGGGTGAGGATTATTCGATTGACCTGCTTTTGCCGCAGAGCGCGCACAGCCATAGCGACCGCGAGGAAAGTTTTACCCGTACCCGCAGGGCCGATGCCGAACACGACTGTGTTCTTTGAGATCGCCTCGACGTATCTCTTCTGTCCTACCGTCTTTGCCTTGATCGGCTTGCCGCGTGTCGTGATGCAGATGCAGTCGCCGTCAAGGCTCTCGAGCTCGCCCTCGTTGCCGTCGCGGACCATCGAGATGACGTAGCCGACCTGCTGTTCGGTGAGCGTCTCGTTCGAGCGCGCGAGCTTTGTCAGATATTCGATAGCCGCCGCGGCAAGACGAACCTGATCCGCGCTCTCGCCGACCACGGCAACAGCGTCGCCCTCCTCGCCGCTTCGGTTGCGGATGCTGACAGAGAATGCCTTCTCGATCATTCGCGTGTTGATGTCAAAGCTGCCGAACAAGCGCGCCGTCAGCTCCGAATTTTCTATTTTGATGATTCTTTGTTCCATATGATTTCCTTTTTGGTTAGTTAGTTTAAGTAGTGATTATTGTTCTTTTCTTTCGGAGAAAAGAACCAAAAGAACTTGCCGAAGGGGAATTATAATGGTTTCGGTCCGTTCTCTATTTCTTTGATAGAACTTTGTTGTTTGCTATGTTTAGGTAGAGTTTTCGGACGCCTCATCGGCACCGAAAACTCGGATTTCTGTTGTGAAGAGTGGGATGTAGATTTTTTGTTCCAGCAACAGACGGATGTGCGAAAGCGCCTTAATTTTCAACTTTCAATTTTCAATTTGTTTCTATTTCCTGCGCTCGTGCGATATCGACGAGGCACTTTACTTTGCAACGGATGACGGCGCGGTCAGAATAGAGCTCGCACTCGGTCGTGCGGCGGAGCAGCTCCGCGTCCGCAAGCTCGGTCGCGATCAGCGCGCTTATCTGCTCGTACGCGAGCGCCGACAGCTCCTCGTCGCTAAGCTCGCGTTCGACAAATTCGTACTCGAGATAGCGCGTGTCGTGTATGCCGATCGGCAGATATCTGCCGTTTGGCGCGGGAATATATTCTTCTATATCTATTTTATCACAAGTTGGGGGTAAATTTCTATAGTTTGAGAAAAATTTTATTCTTTTTTTGAAAAAAATAAGGTATTTTTCGCATTTTTGAGTCTCTTTGTAGACTTTTTCGGTCTTTACGCGCGCAATTTCAAGCTCAAAGCAGCGCTCGACCTCGGCTATCACTCTTCCGCGAGCGCGTGTATAGCGAAAGCCGCTCTCCTCGTCGCCGTAAATTCCGCCTATCAGAAGTTGACCTTCTGCCACCTCCTCGCCGATCTCGACCGCGATATTTCCGCTGATATCCTCAAGCGCGACGATCTTTCCGTGCTGAGCGGCAACGAGATTTGAGGGCGCGGACGGCTCGTCGTCCTCTTCTGAAAAATCTATCTCGCGTATCTCGACCTCTGCCACAGTGCCGACGATATTCACGCTGATCCAGGAAATGTCGTCCGAGAAGATCAGCACGCGGTTCTCAAGCACGCCCGAATCGATCGAGCGCGTCGGCGTGCCGAGCTCGAGTCCGCACTCGCGAAGTATCTCCTTGACCTCGCGCTCGCTGAGTTTATTCTCGCCGTCGACGCGGATATCCCAGATCACTCCGCTCGCGAGGACGGTGAGGGCGACCGAGAGCAGAAGCGCGGCAAAAAGTCCGTATCTGTGACGGTAGCGCACGAGGAGCGCGGGGATGCCGTGCGAGGAGATCAGCGTGAGCGCGATATTGCGATGCTCGGCGGCCTTTCTGAGTCTGCGCAGGGAGAAGAACGGAATGAGAAGCTCGGCGCTCTCGCCGAGAATTTCGACTTCTCTGAACGGCACTGACAGCTCGCGGCAGACATCCACGAGTGCCGCGAGAGACTCTTTATCGACTTTACAGATGCGGTAGCCGACGAAAAACAAAAAAGGATGCGCCCGTCTCATCGGCACTCTCCTTTGTCGGTGCCGCAAAAGCTGACCGAGTCGATAAGACCGTCGATGCCGAGAATTCCGCGGTTGTAGGACGAGCAGGAGAGCGAGGCGCCGCGCACCGAGATAAATTCCTTTTTGTGTGGGAGCGAGACACGGATCTCGGTGTCGGTGTAGAGCAGTATCTTTTTTGCACCGCGGATCTTGACCAGACTCCTGCCGAGTATCTCGACTGCGTGTCCGTGCGGCATAGCCTCGGGGGAGATATCTAGCAAGCGGCAGAAACGCTCGATAGCCCTCGGCTTTTCTGTATGAGACTTCATAGTAGCTCCTTTGCATATTTTCTGGCGCGCCGCTATAAGATTTAGCGTAGCGTTTAAAATATCATATGACAAAGGAGTCCTTCAAATGACCGAAAAAACAAAAAGCCGCACCTCACTCTCACCGGGGCAGGCGATCTTCTCGATATGCAGTATCCTCGCGCTCGCGCTCTCTTTTGTATGCTCAGACGTCCTTCTTGAGTCGATGAAGCGCGGAATGCAGCTCTGTATCACGACCGTCCTGCCCTCGCTCTTTCCGTTTGCCGTGCTCTCAGAGCTAACGGTACGCTCGGGGGCGGCGGACGGCGTAGCGCGGCTTTTTGGCGGAGCTTTCGAGAAGCTCTTCGGCATACGGCGCGAGGGCGCGATCGCGCTCGTGCTGGGGCTTCTTTGCGGATTTCCCATCGGCACGCGCTCTGCTATCTCGCTCTACGAAAGGGGGAAGCTCTCGCACGGCGAGCTTGAGCGGCTTCTCTGCTTTTGCAACGGTCCGAGCCCCGCCTTTTTGGTGGGAGCTGTCGGAGTTTCGCTCTTTGGCTCGCGCGAGTTCGGACTTCTGTTGCTTGTCGCCGAGCTTGTCTCCTGCCTTGCCGTCGGGATTTTGCTGCGCTGGCTCTTCGGGAAGGACGGAGAAATTGAAGCCTGCGCGTGCGTTGATCCTTGCCCGAGGCGGCTCGGCGCTTGCGAGCATATCACGCTTGCGGTGAGCGAGAGCGCGAAGAGTATGATCTCGGTCTGCGCTTTTATAATCTTCTTTTCAGCCTTCGGCGGAGTGATCAGGGTTTGTCTTGATACGCTCCGAGTGCCCGAAGGCGCGATGGCTCTCGTTATGGGCGCACTTGAGCTGACGGGCGGCGCGCTTGCCGTCTCCGAACTTGAGATGCCGCTCTCCTGCTTGCTTTGCGCCGCGGTGGTCGGATGGTCGGGTCTGTCGGTGCATTTTCAGCTTATCTCGATCTGCGGAGAGCACAAAATAAGGCTCGGTCGCTACTTTTGCGCCAAACTCTGCCGCGCGGCGATCGACGTGGCGATCGTGGCTGTGGGAATGAGATTTTTTGACGGAAAAATAGTGATAAGCGAGGGCGCGGCGGAGTCTTTTTTGCATAGCGGCAGAACGAGCGCACTTGGTGTATTTTTACTTTTTCTCTTCGCAATAGGCGCGTTCAGCCTGTGCAGGCGCGAGAATGCGCGGAAAAAATAAAATTATGATGCTTGACATAAAATATACAATGGTGTATAATAATTGTGAAAAAAGAAAATGGGGGAAATGATGAAAAAAAGATACGACGTGCGAGGTATGAGCTGTGCCGCGTGTGTTGCTCACGTTGAGCACGCGGCGACCAAGGTGTGCGGCGAGGGCAACGTCAACGTGAGTCTGATAACCAACTCGCTGACGGTAACGGTCGACGACGCGACCGACGAAAAAAAGCTCTATCTCGATCTCAAAAAGTCTCTCAAGGACGCGGGATATACGCTTGAGGACGGGGGAAATACCAAGAAAAATATCGCGGACGACGAGTTTCGGAGCGGTCTGTACCGACTGATCAGCTCAGCCGTGCTCTGCGCGATCCTGATGGTCGTTGCGATGGGGCATATGGTCGGTCTGCCGATGCCTGCGATATTTATGGTGCACCCCTACCTTTTCGCGCTTCTTCAGCTTCTGTTGACGCTTCCCGTGATCATAATTAACTTCAAATTCTTCAAAAACGGCTTTGCGGCACTCTTCCGCCTCTCGCCGAATATGGACTCGCTGATCGCGATCGGATCGTCTGCGTCTCTGATCTACGGCATCGTAGCGACCGTCTTTATGCTCGTCGGTGAGCTGACGGGCAGGGCAGAGCTTGTCGAGCTCTACCGCCACAATCTCTATTTTGAGGGTGCGGCGATGATACTCACGCTCGTGACGCTCGGAAAGACGCTTGAGGGCAAGGCGAGAGCCAATGCCGCGAGTGCGGTCGGCAAGCTCGCCTCGATGATGCCCGACGAGGCATCGGTGCTCCGCGACGGAGAATTTGTGCTTTTGCCCATATCCGAGATAAAGGTCGGAGACATAGTCGAGCTGCGCGCCGGTGATACGGTTCCCGTTGACGGTGTTATTATCGAGGGCGAGGGCGCGATGGACGAGTCTGCCATCAGCGGAGAGAGCATTCCCGTCGAGAAATCGGTGGGCGACCGCGTAAGCGCGGTCTGCACGCTTGGCGGCGGATATATCCGTTTCAGAGCCGACAAGGTCGGCGGCGACACAACGCTTGCAAAGATAATCACGCTGCTCGAGGATGCCGCCGCGTCAAAGGCACCCATCTCGCGAGTAGCCGACAAGGTCAGCGCGATCTTCGTGCCCTGCGTTATCGGAATTTCTGTGCTTACGGCGCTGATCTGGATAATCTTCAGCGGCGACGTGACTATGGCATTCAACTGCGCGGTCTCGGTGCTGGTCATATCCTGCCCCTGCGCGCTCGGACTTGCAACTCCGACGGCGGTAATGGTAGGAACGGCGAGAGGCGCGAGACTCGGAATACTGATCAAGAGCGCCGAGGCACTTGAAAATCTTCATTCGATCAAATATTTTCTCACCGACAAGACAGGCACGCTCACAGAGGGCAGACCGCACGTCACCGACGTCCAGACCTTTAGCGGCAGCGAGGACGAGCTTCTCCGCCTTGCGTATCTTGCTGAGGTGCGCTCGAGCCATCCGCTCGCGTCCGCGATCTGCGAGGAAGCGGGAGCGAGAGGTCTTACGAGTGAGAGCGACGAGGTGTCGGATTTCCGCTCGGTCAGCGGAAAGGGAATTGAGATCGCTCTTGGCGCGCTCGTATGCAGAGTAGGCACGCCCGAGCTTCTGAGAATGGGCGGCATTGAGCTTACAGAGAGCGAGAGCGCAAGTCTTGCGGCACTTGAGTCTGACGGCAAGACGGTGGTTGCGGTCTCTTACGGCGAGCGCGTGCTCGGACTTGTGGCGATAGCCGACAAGATCAGAGCCGACAGCCGCGAGGCGATCGCAGAGCTCAAGAAAATGGGAATTACCCCCGTTATGCTGACGGGTGACAACCAAAGAAGTGCGGCGGCTATCGGCGCACAGTGCGGAATTGAGGAGTGCCGCGCGAGACTCTTGCCCGAGGACAAGGAGAGGATCATCCGCGAGTACTCACAAAAGGGACGCACCGCGATGGTGGGCGACGGAATAAACGACGCGCCCGCGCTCGCATCGGCAGATATAGGAATTGCCATCGGAGCGGGCACCGAGGTCGCGATCGATTGCGCCGACGTGGTGCTCTCAAAAAGCTCGCTTACCGATGCGGTCAGCGCGATCAGTCTGTCGCGCGCGACTATGACTGTGATCAAGGAAAATCTCTTCTGGGCGCTTATCTACAACGCGATCTGTATTCCGATCGCGGCAGGCGTGCTCTATCCGATATTCAATTTCGCGCTCTCGCCTATGCTTGCGTCAGCCGCGATGAGCTTCTCGTCGGTCAGCGTGGTGCTCAATTCTATAAGACTTCGTTATAAAAAAATTTATATTCATAAAGGAGAGGATCAGGATATGTTCGGAAAAACTAAAGTAGTTACTTTTGCTGTTGATGGTATGATGTGCAACAATTGCAAGGCACACGTTGAAAAGGCGCTTCTCGGCGTTAAGGGTGTTAAGTCGGTCGAGGCATCGGTCGAGAACAAGAACGTCACGGTCACCGTCAAGGAATCGGTCAGCGAGGATACCCTCAAGGTTGCCGTCGTCGCCGCGGGATATAAGGCTTGACGTGCGAAGTGTCCTCAAGGACACTTCGCGTCGATATCAATCCCTCGCGGGATTGTCGATATGTTGCTTGCGCAACTCGATATGATGCTTGCTGCGCAAGCTCTCGATATGTTTGCTACGCAAACGAGGGATTGATATCATATCGAAACCGACCGAGAGGGCGGTTATATCGAATTGATGCTCGCAAATGCGAGCGAAATATATCGAGCCGAACAACGTGAGGCATATCGACAATTTAGCAAACGCATTTACCGCTACAAATAAAAAGGACAGAGAATGTAATGCGTGCTGTTCTTAACGGAGAAATCGCAAAACAATGACCTGACACACGGTAGGGGCGAACTGTGTTCGCCCGCGGGAGACCGCAGGTCTCCCCTACGGATAAAATGCCCCGCAGTAAACAAATAATTAACGCCGGCAGATTTTCTAAAAATCTGTCGGCGTTCGCCATTTGATAAATTGGGATTTATCGTTCTAACAAAAACTGTTCAAGATTTCTTTCGTGATGATATTTTATCGATGCCTTTTTATCTTTTTCCAAAATAACATCATTTAAGTTGATTTGGTTTAATGATGCGATTGCAAAAGCATAATGAATCACATCAACCAATTCATTGGCTAATTGGGATTTCAAATCTTCACTATCAGATGCTTTTCTTCCATCTCGTTTGTTTAGAACTTCAGCAACTTCTCCTACTTCTTCAACCAATTTCATGAATAAACTGGTATCAATACCGTGGGATTTGTAATGGTCATATAAGTAATCTTCATAATCAGTAATACTTACTTTCATCATAGCACCTCGTCAAATTCTTATTTATCGTTCTGTTTATCGCAAGTTTCGCCTTTGTTTTACAAAGGCACAGGGCAAAGCCCATACCCCTATTCTTCTGCATATAATTCGTCGTAGCACCAACGAATTGGGTTTTCTTAAATATATCGCAAATGCTCATCAT
>JAGBIA010000119.1 GCA_017935225.1 Clostridia bacterium
ACCTCCAAAAGTGTCTAACTTTTGGGGTGCATATCAATGCCACTCGTTTTTTCTTTGATATATTGCGAAACACGGTAAAAATATGCTATAATATAAAAAACTCAACGTTTTTTCTTTCTTTTTTACAGTTTTTACGGTTTTTGTCGACTGTATGTATGAAGGGCTTTTCAGACTTTAGATAAGGAGGTGCAATATGGAACTTCAAAGCCGACCTCGTACAATTCTGAGCGATGAGGAAATAATCGCGCTTTATTGGGATCGCGACGAGCAGGCGATCTCAAGGACGGATGAAAAATATAAAAAATTCTTGCTGTCGGTCGCTTTCAATATCGTTTTTGACGATCAGGATTGCGAGGAATGCCTCAACGACACCTATATCGATGCGTGGAACTCGATGCCGCCGTCAAAGCCTGCGCTTCTGCAAGCTTTTCTTGCGACGATCATGCGCAGGACTGCGATAGATCGCTACAAGTCAAGAAAACGGCAGAAGAGAATTGCATCCGAGCTGACAGTATCCTTGTCCGAGCTTGAGGAGATCATAGCCGACGAGAGCGACAGCTCTGCCGAGACCGACGAGCTTGCCCGTCTGCTCAGCGACTTCGTGCGTTCGCTGCCTGACCGCCGAATGTATATTTTTATGAGCAGATACTATTTTGCACGTCCTATAGGTGAGATCGCGAGCTTGCTCGGTTGTAGCGAGTCAACCGTCAACAAGGAGATCGCGGCAATCAAGCGCGAGCTGCAAGAAAAACTGATGAAGGAGGGATATACTCTATGAAAGAAAATGAGTTTTTGGACGGCGTGAGCAATATCGAGCCCGACGTAGTGGAACGCTTCGTCACTATGGATAATAAGCTCCAAAGTAGATCAAAAAGATCGAGAAAGATATGGATTCGCGTCCTTGCTCTTGCGGCGTGCGTGGCTCTGGTGATCGGTGTGATCGCCACCGTGGTGCTGCTTCAGGGCGGTGAGACGGGGCAAAACATTCCCGAAGAACCGTCATTGAATGAAAGGATTTTTTTGAATGTCGCTGTTGAGGGAGAAGATGCAAATAACGGATTCGCAGATTCTGCTACCGCAGGCGTATATACAAAAAAGACCGATGACTTTTTTGAGGAAATGGTTGAAAGCATAAAAAAACTTCCTTTTGATAACGATAAGGAGTTTAAATATCACAAAAGTGAGTGCGCCTATAAAACCTCTGATTCTCAAGAATATGGAACTTTCTACAGCATTTATGATGTATATAAATGCGGTAAAGAAGAAGTTGCATACTTGCACGGAACTGACTTGTTATGCTTTTATTCGGCATCTAATGCTGATATAGATGGAATAACTTCACCTGTACAAAGTAACGAAGCTGCCAAAAGCGCTGCTGATACATTTCTGTTGACGTTTTTGAGCCAAGCAGAACTTGATAAATTTAATGAGATCAGCCTTGAAAATTCAAATTACGTTTTTCCATACACTGTAACATATACAAGAGTTATAGAAGGCTATAAAACCGATGAAGAATTATGGGTATTCTTTGATGCGGATGGTAATTTTAGAGGATACAACGGCTATAACTTAAATAAATACGACAATTTGTTAGACAAAATCAGTAAAGAAAATATTGATGCCGCTAAAGCTGCATTGATGCAAAATATATCTGCGAATGTAAAAAAAGCTTTCAGCTATGAAGAACCGAGATTAACTACCGATACATCAGGTAATGTCTATCTCGAAATGGAATATATGTATACCAATGACGAAGGAATGGAACAAATAGAAATTGCATTAGTAAGCGTAAACTAAATAGCCTCGCCGCCTGCCGAAAATCCTCGGCAGGCGGCATATTTTTTATGTTTTCGATCAAAAGTATGCGCAAAAATGCAAAAATTGTGCTGTAAGCTTTAAAATACTATTGCAATTTTGCGAAATTCATAGTATAATATATATGTATGCGAATATAACGCTATGAAAGGAGGATGATGAGATGGGCTTTATGTCAAAGCAGCTCTTCTCAAGGAACATCGGCATCGATCTCGGTACTGCGACGGTTCTTGTGTTCGTTGAGGGCAAGGGAATAGTGCTTAACGAGCCGTCCGTGGTAGCGGTCGACAACACGATGGACTGCATCACCAAGATAGGCAAGGACGCGCAGGCTATGCTCGGTCGAAATCCCGCGCACATCGAGGTCATCCGTCCGCTCAAGGAGGGCGTTATCAGCCGTTACGACGTGACGCAGAAGATGATAGAGTATTTTATCCGCCGTGCGTGCGGCAACTCTGTTTTTCAGCCTAAGGTCGTTATCTGTATTCCCACGGGAATTTCCGAGGTCGAGGAGCGTGCGGTCATTGATGCGGGAACGCAGGCAGGCGCGCGCAAGACCTATCTTATCGACGAGCCCGTTGCGGCGGCGCTCGGCGCGGGAATTGACATCTACAGCCCCGTCGGAAATATGATAGTCGACATCGGCGGCGGAACTACCGACGTTGCGGTCATCTCGCTTGGCGGTGTGGTCGTGTCGCAGTCTCTCAAGGTTGCAGGCGACAAGTTTGACGAGGCGATAATGCGCTACGTTCGCAGAAAATTCAACGTTGCCATCGGCGAGAGAACTGCCGAGAAGGTCAAGATCCAGATCGGCGCGGTCTACGAGCACGGCGAGGCGATGACGATGGAGGTCAAGGGAAGATGTCTGATACAAGGACTTCCCAAGAACATCACGCTCTCATCAAAGGAGATGCTTGAGGCGATGATGGAGCCGATCTCCGCAATACTCGACGTTATCTGCTCGGTAATTGAGCGCACTCCCCCCGAGCTTGTGGGAGATATACTTAAAAACGGCATCATTCTTGCGGGAGGCGGAAGTCTGTTGCAAGGACTTGACAAACTTATTGAGGACGTTACGGGTATCAAGACGAGACTTGCCAAGGATCCCACCAAGTGTGTGGCTCTCGGTACGGGCAGAGTTCTCAATATGCTTAACGGTATGCCTGAGGGCGCGATCGACCTTTCGCGCTTCAGAGGATTGAAGTAAAAATATAAGGGCGCTGAAAGGCGCCCTAAAAATATAAAGAGGTTTTATTATGGTAAATAATTTTGCATATCCCGGACTTATGAAATATTTCGAGGCTATCTCGGCGATACCGCGCCCTTCCTTCCACGAGGAGAGAATAGCCGATTATCTCTGCGCTTTCGCAAAGGAGCGCGGACTTGACTGCTACCGCGACGAGCTTCACAATGTGCTCATCAAGCTTCCCGCGACAGAGGGCCGTGAGGGCGAGGATGCAATTCTTCTCCAGGGCCACACCGATATGGTCTGCGAGAAGAACTCGGACGTTGAGCACGACTTTGTGAACGAGGGCATCAAGCTCTATGAAAAGGACGGCTGGATAAGAGCTGAAGGAACGACGCTTGGTGCTGACAATGGCGTTGCGGTCGCGGCTATGCTTTATATCCTCGACGGCGCGGAGGGAAATATCCCCTCGCATCCCGCGCTTGAGTGCCTCTTTACAGTCAGCGAGGAGGTCGGACTTGAGGGCGCGACCAACTTTGACTACAGCCACGTCAGTGCGACGAGAATGATAAATATGGACAGCGCGGACGAGTCGCAGATCATCGCAGGATGTGCGGGCGGCGAGCGCTCGGCGATCGAGTTTACTCCTGATACCGAAGTCTGCGACGGGCTCGAGCTCGTTACACTCTCTATCCGCGGACTTGCGGGCGGTCATTCGGGTGAGGACATCAACCGAAACAGAGCCAACGCGAACAAGCTGCTCGGCAGAGTTCTGCTTGCGCTTTCCGAAAAATACGAGATCAGAGTTGCCACCATCAGCGGCGGCAGCAAGGACAACGCAATTCCTCGCGAGGCGCAGGCGACTGTCGCGATCAAGGACGCAAGCGCATTTGAGAGCGATGCAAAAGCACTCGCCGAGATCATCAGAGGCGAGCTTTGCCACGATGACGACGGATTTGTGCTTTCTGTAGAGCCTGCCGATCACGTCTCTCGCGTAATGAGCCTTGAGTGGAGCGAGAAGCTCTTCTTCCTGCTCGGCACGGTTCAGAACGGCATTTTTGCTATGAATAACAGTATCCCCGGACTCGTTGAGTTCTCGCGCAATCTCGGTGTTATCGAGACTGAGGGTGATCTCTCGTTGGTGAGAATTATCTTCTTCTCTCGCGCTCCCGAGCTCTCGAGAATGGATGTTTCGACCGCTCAGCTCAATGCCTACGCAAAGCATCTCGGTATGCGCCACGTAGTTCACAGCCGCTATCCCGGTTGGAGCTTCGCGGAGAATTCCGCGATCCGCGAGAGCTATGCCGAGAGCTACAAGAAGCTCTACGGAAAAGAGCCCGAGATACTCACCATCCACGCAGGTCTCGAGTGCGGAATTATCAGTGAGAAGCTGCCCGGACTTGACATAATCTCCTGCGGACCCGTGGTGCTCGATCTCCACTCTCCCGACGAGGCTCTCAACGTCGCGTCCTTTGAGAGATTTTTCACCGTAGTTAAAGACGTTATTTCTAAATAACAAAACAACAAAACCCCGACGCTTGCGCGTCGGGGTAATTTTTGTTTATTGAAGCTTACGCTTTCTTCTTGTTTATCATCTTGACGACGATAACGAATCCTGCGAAGAGTGCGAGAGCGACAGCCCACATAATAACTGCGCTGAGAACCCCGCCCAGAGTTGCGCAAAGACCTGCAACAACGTAAGCGAGAGCCGCGATTACGGCTACGACCGTCGCGTAGGGAAGCTGGGTGTTTACGTGGTCAACGTGGTTGCACTCAGCACCTGCAGACGCGAGGATGGTGGTATCCGAGATGGGAGAGATGTGGTCGCCGTAAACTGCACCGCCAAGGCAGGCAGAAACGGTGATAAGGGTGAGTGTTCCGCTGCCGCCGAGGATGGTAACTGCGATCGGAACGAGAACGCCGAACGTACCCCAGGACGTACCGGTAGCAAACGCGATAGCACCTGCGAGTACGAAGAAGATAGCGGGGAAGAGGAACTGCGGGAAGTTGGAGTTTGCGAGGTTCTCTGCAACGAACGCCTGCGCGTCGAGGTAGCCGCCCTTAGCACCCATGATACCCGAGATGGACCAAGCGAACGTGAGGATAAGGATAGCGGGAACCATAGCCTTGAAGCCCTCGGTGAAGCTGCCGGTGATCTCCTTGAAGGAGACGGTTCGGGTGATCATATAGTAGATAGCGATAATGAAGAGTGCAACGGTAGAACCGATAGCGAGCGAGAGACCTGCGTCACAGTTCGAGAATGCCTCGATGAAGTTAGCAGACTGAAGCTCGGTGTCGATAAGACCTGTATCCCAGTTATAGTAGAAGCCTGTGAAGAGCATACCGCCGATGCAGCAAACGATGAGAACGATAACGGGGATGAGGAGGTGCTGAACCTTTCCTCTGGGGTTAGCCTTGATCTCTTCGGTCTTTTCGTCATTTGTAGCTTCGCCTGCGTGAAGATCGCCGGTGGTTTCTGCGATGTAGTCGTTCTTTTTCATCTTGCCGAAGTCGAACTTGAAGAAGCAGAGAGAGAATACCATAACGAGAGTGAGAAGTGCGTAAACGTTGAAGGGAATGGTGCTGATGAACACCATCAGACCGTCGCCCTCAAGCTCGCCTGCAACTGCAGCCGCCCAGCTCGAGATGGGGGCGATGATGCAGACAGGAGCAGCGGTCGCGTCGATGATATACGCGAGCTTTGCTCTCGAGATCTTGAACTTGTCGGTAACGGGACGCATTACAGAACCGACGGTGAGGCAGTTGAAGTAGTCGTCAACGAAGATGAGGCATCCAAGACCTGCAGTTGCCGCGAGTGCGCCGCCCTTGGATTTGATCTTCTTACCTGCCCAGTCGCCGTACGCCTTTGCGCCGCCCGACTTCTGCATAAGCACGACGAGGATACCAAGTACAACGAGGAAAACGATGATAGGCGTGTTGCCGCCGACCTTTTCGCTCATTACCTGATAGAGAGTGAATAACGCTTTAAGCGGATTGCCGCCTGCATACATCATAGCGCCCACGAAAATACCGAAGAACAGGGAAATGTACACCTGCTTGGTAACGAGAGCAAGAACTATGGCGATGACCGCAGGCAAGAAAGCCCATAAAGTACCTTCCATAATTTTTCTCCTTTAAAATTCTTTTATTTTTATTTTTGAGGAACAAAACAAAAAACGCAGGCGAGCGCCTGCGATATACGGAAATACCGTATAATAAAGATAGCGCTCCACGAATGTGACAGTACAAGGCATATTATGCGTATGTACCAGCCGCAAGCAAAACGGTTTTTGGATGCGACTTCGGCAAAAAAGACCCTTCGACCGACGGAACCGTCCGCTTTCTCGGTCTACTCATTCTTCTTGCGCCTCTACCATTTATTATATGGTATCATATTATTAACTAAAATGCAAGAGATTTTTAAAAGATTTTGTCGAAAATTTTAATAAAAACGCTATTTGCGTCGTCTTTTGCGCGAGTTTTGCTTCGGCGCGCAATATCCACCGAGGATCGAGATAGGAATTGTGACGAATTTGAGCAGAATATTTACTTTCTCACCGTCATCAGAGAAGGGCAGAAGCACAAGGAAAAGCAGGATAGTAAATCCGATGCCGCCGAGCAGAGAGGTGAGGGCGCGAGCCTCGGCTCTGTTCAGAATAACGGCGGCAAAGCCCGCAGCAAAGCTTGAGAGATATATCGCCATAAGCGATAACGGAAAAAGTAGGGAATGCACGTTGCCCGCAAGCAAACAAATGCCGCCGAGCAGCAGGATCAGCGCAAAAAAGCAGATAAGTCCGCACAGAGATGCGTATAGAGAAGAGATGATCAGCTTGAGTGTGGGAGGCCTTTCGGTGCGGTGCTTGGAGTTTCGTTTTTTCATATTTTACCTCGCAATAAAGTTCTGTTTGTACAAATATATTTGTTTTAATATGAGAATATGTGGAAATACTGAGAAGAGAGGAAAAGTATGATAAAAAATTCACGTTCATATAAAATTAACAAATCTATTTTTCTCAATTGCTTGCAAAAGTGTTCGGATTGTGATAAAATTGTATTAAAATTGGGGTAATGTGGTAGATTGAAAAAATACGACCAAAAAATACTCTTAAATGTTGAAATGGAGGCACATTATGGCACAGATTGACGAAAAGATCTACGGTCAGTCCAAGACTAAGCTCGAGTCTCTCTTCGATGCAGGCACCTTCGTGGAGCTTGGCGCATATACGAAGAGATCGGGCAGTGAGACCGACTTTGAAGGTGTCCTTTGCGGCTACGGAGCAGTGAACGGTGAGCTTGCTTTCGCATTCGTACAGGACAGCGGCAGAACCAAGGGCGCATTCGGAGAGCGCCACGCGAAGAAGATCGCAAATCTTTACGCACTCGCAGTAAAGAACGGCGCACCGGTTATCGGTGTGTTTGACAGCGCAGGAGCTGTTATCTACGACGGAGCGGCTGCACTCGCCGCATACGGCAAATTTATGAAGTGTGTTTCTGACGCTTCGGGCGTTATTCCTCAGATAGCGGTTATCGACGGAGTTTGCGGCGGTTCCTCCGCAGTAGTTGCTTCGATGTTCGATCTCACCATCACAGTAAAGGATACTTCCAAGCTCTTTGTTAACTCTCCCTTCGTTATCGGCAAGGAGGCAGGCTCGGCAGATTTCGCTGCACAGAACGGTCTTTCGGCTTATAACGCAAAGGACGAGGCAGAGGCGTTTGGCTATGCAAGAAAGCTCGTTGCTCTTCTCCCCGCTAACAACGCAAGCGGCGCATTTTCTGAGAACGGCGACGATATGAACAGAGCGGTCGCAATTGACGCAGAGAGCTACAAGGCAGACGAGCTCGTTGCAACTCTCGCTGATAACGGCGCGTTCACAAGAGTATACGCAGACTACGCAAAGAACGTAGTTCTCGGATTTGCTTCTTTCGGCGGCATCACCGCAGGTGTCGTTGCTTCGAACCCTGAGAATAAGGGAATTCTTGATATCAAGTCGGCAAGAGCTATCTCCAAGCTCGTAAGCTTCTGCGACAGCTTCGCTCTTCCCGTACTCACTCTCGTTGACAGCGAGGGACTTGACGTAAGCCTTGAGGCTGAGGGTGCGGCTTACGCATCCGAGCTTGCAAAGCTCGCTTACGCTTACACCTCCTCGAGCAACGCAAAGCTTACCGTCGTTGTAGGCAAGGCTTACGGCGCGGCATTCACGCTCCTCGGCTCCAAGTCGGTCGGCGCGGATATGGCACTCGCACTCCCCACCGCTTGCATCAGCGTTCTCTCGCCTGAGGCATCTGTTGCATTCGTCTGGAACTCCAAGGTCGGCAAGCAGAGCCGCGAGGAGCTCGAGAAGGAGTGGAAGGAAAAGTGCGCATCTGCGGCTGAGGCTTGCGACTGCGGCGAGATCGACGATATCGTTGAGCCTGCAGAGCTCCGCGCAAGAGTTTGCGCAGCTCTTTCCATGCTTGCGTCCAAGGCAGAGGGAACACCCACTCGCCGTCACGCAAATATGCCCCTCTGATAACGGAGGTATAAGATTATGTTGAGTTTAACAGCTAAGGCACTGTCCGATCTTGGCGGAGCTTTCTCTCCCGAGAGACTCGCTCTTGCAGGACAGATGACTCTGCTTGGTATGGGAATGATATTTGCAGTGCTTGCACTTCTCTGGGGCGTTCTTACGATCTTCAAGCTGATCTTCGTAAGACCCGAGAAGAAGAAGGTCAAGGCTGCTCCCGCTCCCAAGCCTGAGCCCGTAGTCGTGCCCGAACCCGTGGTAGCTCCCGCGGCAAGCAACGATGCAGAGCTTATAGCAGTTCTTACTGCAGCGATCGCCGCATACGAGGCGTCGCAGGGCAACGAGGTCGCACCCGGCGGCTTCAGAGTAGTATCCTTCCGCAGAGCAAACGGCGGCAAGGCGTGGAATTCCAAATAATTTAACTAAATTGAAAGGTTTGAGGTATTAATTATGAAAACTTATAACATTACCGTAAACGGTGTTACCTATACTGTCGAAGTTGAAGAGGTTGGCGCAGGCGCAGCTGTTGCCGCTCCCGTTGCCGCTCCCGTTGCTGCTCCCGCAGCGGCTCCCGCTCCCGCATCAGCTCCCGTAGCTAAGACTCCCGCAGCTCCTAAGGCAAGCGGCGCAGCAGGCGCTGTAAGCGTTAAGGCTCCTATGCCCGGAAACATCATGAAGGTCAACTGCAAGGTTGGCGCATCCGTAAAGAAGGGCGACGTTCTTATCGTTCTCGAGGCTATGAAGATGGAGAACGACATCTGCGCTCCCCAGGACGGCGTTGTTGCAAGCGTTGAGGTAGCTCAGGGTGCAACCGTTGAGACCGACGCAGTTCTCGTAACTCTTAACTGATTTTCCATTTCGGATTTTATATCAAAAATTTATTGAAAGGAAAACAGTAAGAGATGCTTGAGGCAATACAAAACTTTCTCAATACGACGGGTATAGCACGCTGGTTCTCTAACGGAGATTGGTGGCAGACCGGTTTGATGTTCATTATCTCGTTTGCTCTTGTATATCTTGCTATCGTAAAGAAATTTGAGCCGTTGCTCCTTTTGCCTATAGCAATCGGTATGCTTTTGACAAACCTTCCCGGTGCGAATATGTTCCATCTGGACTTCTTTATCGCCCAGGATATAAACTACGGTCAGGTGCTCCACGACGGAGGACTTCTCGACCTGCTTTATCTCGGCGTTAAGCTCGGTATCTATCCTTGCCTTATCTTTATCGGTATCGGCGCGATGACCGACTTCTCCCCCCTTATCTCCAACCCCAAGAGCTTGCTCATCGGTGCAGGCGCACAGCTTGGTGTATTCGTCGCCTTCTCCGCGGCTCTCATCTCGGGCTTTTTCTCTCCCGAGGAGGCAGCAGCCATCGGTATCATCGGTGGTGCGGACGGACCTACCGCAATTCTCGTAACTAAGACGCTCGCTCCCGCGCTCCTTGGAGCTATCGCGATCGCGGCGTACAGCTACATGGCGCTCATCCCTATGATCCAGCCTCCCTTTATGAAGCTGCTCACAACCAAGAAGGAAAGACAGATCAAGATGACCGCTCTCCGTCAGGTATCCAAGACCGAGAAGATCCTCTTCCCGATCGTCGTTACCTTCGTTGTCGGACTTATCCTTCCCGATGCAGTTACTCTTATCGGATGCTTGATGTTCGGTAACCTTCTCAACGTCTGCGGTGTTACCGACAGACTTTCCAAGACCGCACAGAACGAGCTTATGAATATCGTTACGATATTCCTCGGTATCTCTGTAGGTGCTACTGCGAGTGCGGCAAACTTCCTCAGACTCGAGACTATCCTTATCATCTGCTGCGGACTCGTAGCATTCTGCATCTCCACCTGCGGCGGACTTATCACCGCAAAGATAATGAACTGGATCACCGGAGGCAAGATCAACCCCCTTATCGGTTCTGCAGGCGTTTCCGCAGTTCCTATGGCGGCAAGAGTTTCTCAGACCGTCGGTCAGAAGGAGGATCCTTCGAACTTCCTTCTTATGCACGCAATGGGCCCCAATGTTGCAGGCGTTATCGGTTCTGCAGTTGCGGCAGGCGTATTCCTTTCCTGGTTTTAATTGAACGGAGGTTAGTATAATGGCACAGGTAAAAATAACAGAAACAGTTCTCCGCGACTCGCATCAGTCGCTTGTCGCTACGAGAATGACGACCGAGGAGATGCTGCCTATTCTCGCAGCCCTCGATAAAGTAGGCTACCACTCGCTTGAAGCGTGGGGCGGCGCAACCTTTGACTCCTGCTTGCGTTTTCTTAACGAGGATCCTTGGGAGAGACTCCGCAAGATCCGCGCAGAAGTAAAGAACACAAAGCTTCAGATGCTCTTCAGAGGACAGAACATCCTCGGATACCGTCACTACTCTGACGACGTAGTTGAGTACTTCGTTCAGAAGTCTATCGCAAACGGTATTGATATTCTCAGAATTTTCGACGCGCTCAACGACGCCCGCAACCTCGAGACCGCTATCAAGGCTACTCAGAAGGAAGGCGGACACGTTCAGGCGGCTATCAGCTATACCACAGGTCCCACCTACACCCTTGAGTACTACACCGATTACGCAAAGAGACTTGAGAATATGGGTGCAAACTCGATCTGTATCAAGGATATGGCAGGACTTCTTAAGCCTTACGACGCATACGATCTCGTAAAGGCACTCAAGGAGACTGTAAAGCTTCCCATTCAGGTCCACACTCACTATACCTCGGGACTTGCTTCCATGACTCTCCTCAAGGCGATAGAGGCAGGCGCGGATATTGTTGATACCGCTATCTCCCCCATGGCTATGGGTACCTCTCAGCCTCCTACGGAGTCGCTCGTTGCAACCCTCAGCGGTACCGAGTACGACACCGGCATCAACCTCGAGCAGCTCGACGAGATCACCAAGTACTTCGCTCCCGTCCGTGAGAAGTACCTCGCAAGCGGTCTGCTTGACCCCAAGATGCTCAAGGTAGACGTAAACGCACTTATCTATCAGGTTCCCGGCGGAATGCTCTCCAACCTCGTTTCTCAGCTCAAGCAGGCAGGTAAGTCTGATAAGCTGACTGAGGTTCTTGAGGAAGTTCCGAGAGTAAGAGCTGATGCAGGCTATCCGCCTCTCGTAACTCCTTCCTCGCAGATCGTTGGTACTCAGGCAGTATTCAACGTTATCGGCGGCGAGAGATACAAGATGGTAACTAAGGAATTCAAGGGACTCGTTGAAGGTCAGTACGGTAAGACTCCTGTGGAGATCGATCCCGCATTCGTAAAGAAGATCATCGGCGACACCCCCAGAATTGATTGCCGTCCCGCAGATAAGCTCGCTCCCGAGCTTGATGCTCTTCGCGAGAAGATCAAGCCCTATCTCGAGCAGGAAGAGGACGTTCTTTCCTACGCACTCTTCGAGCAGGTTGCACTCAAGTTCTTTGAGTACAGAAAGGCAAAGAAGTACGGACTCGATGCGGATAACGCAGACGCAGCTCTCGGAATTCATAACGCATAATTGAGTTAAATATCTATACAAAAAAGCTCCGATTTTTTTCGGAGCTTTTGCTTTATGGTAATTTGTAGCTTTGAGATAAAGCCTAAAAGGTTCGCTAATATTTTTTAAATCTACCAAACAGCAAGTTCTTTGCGCCACCGACGTTTTCGAAGAAAACTCGTCGCTGAGCAAAGCGAAGCAAGTTCTCATGAAATAAAGTGGCAAAATCTTAACTTTAACTAACTAATACTCTTTACAAATTTTATATAATATGGTATAATTATCATACGCGTAAGGCGTAATAACTTTTGGAAGAGTGCATATGAGAAAAAAGATATTCAGAATATTCTCCTTTATACTTATGACCGCGCTTCTGCTTCCTTGTCTTTCGACGGTGACTTTTGCAGTCGAGGGTGACGAGGAGACCGACAAGGCGGAAGGGGAGAATGAGACAATAACTCACGTAAAGGGCGCGAATGTGGCGTCCGAGACCTACATAGCGGGTAAATATTACCGCCACCTGACCTCGCTCCCCCTGACGGGAGACAACGTGACCGATCTTTTGGCGGTCGCGCTCTCTCAGCTTGGATATA
>JAGBIA010000120.1 GCA_017935225.1 Clostridia bacterium
AGCAATTGACCACGCCTGCCGACTCCATTTTTTTGAGGTGATAGCAAATGGTTGCCGGAGTTAGAGACAGCTCGCAAGCGATTTTTTCAACGTAAGAATCTTCTTTCAAAAGAATGTTGAGAATTTTAAGGCGTGTTTCATCTGCAATGAGCTTTAAAAGTTCAAGCTTTTCTTTCATCCTGTTCCTCCGTCTCACCAAAAGCAAAGGTAAACAAATCGTTTTGAACTCTAAAATCTCGCCACATATTCAAAATGTCGTCGAGTACTTCTTTTTTGATTCTTGCCTTGAAAATCTTTTGCGGATCTCCATACAGTTCTGCTTGTTTAAGATCGGTATTATAAGTGTTATAAAAATTGGCTCTCATAAACACTTCGGGATAGAGTGAAATCTCCATGAGTTCTTTTTGATCATCGAGTAATGTATGATAATAGTTAGAGATATCGGGAAAATGCTTTATTAAATTTTTAAATCTCTTACTCATCAATTCTATTGCCTGATCTGTTCCGCTGATAAGTCCAGCCGCTATGGCAACGTTATAAATACCTACCTTTAATTGTAAGGCTCCTCGCTCTGTAGGATGATTTTTATCTACTGACGTTGCATTTGTCTTGCATGCATTATACTTTTCTTTTGTAATTGTCCATAAGCCATTAAATATTTCTTGCTTATTCATATCATATGTCCACCTTTCCTTTGATATTGATTGCACTGATATTATACATATCTAATCACTTTTTGTCAATAGTGTTTTGATATATTTCTAATCAATTAAACCAATGGTTGAAAAATGAGGATAGAAACCAAAATTAATTTCTATCCTCATTTTTGAATATATTTTTGAATCTACTTTATCGCAGGTACGCCAATTGCGGATCTTTTTTGTTTATCGTTTCTATTTGGTAAGATACTTGTGTATCGCCGCGGCTGCGGTCTTTCCCGCTCCCATAGCCGAGATAACGGTCGCCGCGCCCGTAACTGCATCGCCGCCCGCAAAGACTCCTGCCTTTGTGGTAGCTCCGCTCTCCTCTTCGACGATAATTCCGCCGCGCTTGTTAGTCTCAAGTCCCTCTGTAGTCATCTTGATCAAGGGATTAGGTGAAGTTCCTATCGACATGATTACAGTTTCGACGTCAAGCACAAACTCGCTATCCGCGATCGGCACGGGGCTTCTTCTGCCGCGCTCGTCGGGCTCACCGAGCTCCATTCTGATGCACTTCATTCCGCACACAGTTCCGTTGCGAGCATCGCGTCTGTCCTCTGCATTCTCATATCCGAGTATCTCGATGGGGTTGGTCAGGAGCATAAACTCAATTCCCTCCTCCATCGCGTGCTCGACCTCCTCGCGACGTGCGGGGAGCTCATCCATCGAACGACGGTAGACGATATAAACCTTCTCCGCCCCAAGTCTGAGAGCCGAGCGCGCCGCGTCCATAGCGACGTTTCCACCGCCAACGACAGCCACACGACCGCCCTTCATTATGGGCGTGACGGGGTCGTCGCGGTAGGCTTTCATAAGATTTGAGCGCGTGAGAAATTCGTTAGCCGAGTAAACGCCCTTGAGCGACTCTCCGGGGATTCCCATAAAGTTCGGAAGTCCTGCGCCCGAACCGATAAACACCGCCTCGTAGCCGCGCTCGAAGAGCTCGTCTACCGTCAGCGTTTTACCTATAACCACGTTGGTCTGCAGATCAACGCCCATAGCGACGAGATTGTCGACCTCCTTTTGTACGATAGCCTTAGGAAGTCTGAACTCGGGAATTCCGTAAACGAGCACTCCGCCTGCCGCGTGAAGTGCCTCAAATACGGTCACGTCGTAGCCGAGCTTTGCAAGGTCGCCCGCGCAGGTAAGTCCCGAGGGGCCCGAGCCGACAACTGCAACGCGGTGGCCGTTCTTCTCTGCGGCCGTCGGTGCGCTACCCGAATGCTCGTTGTGCCAATCGGCGACAAAGCGTTCAAGTCTGCCGATACCGACCGACTCGCCCTTGATGCCGCGAACGCAGTATTTTTCACACTGATTTTCCTGCGGACAGACTCTGCCGCAGACTGCGGGAAGGCTTGAAGTTTTGTTGATTATCTGATACGCCGCCTCAAAGTCGCCCTCTCTTATCTTCGCGATAAATTCGGGGATGTGTATATTGACGGGGCAGCCGTTTACACAAGGCATATGCTTGCAGTTAAGGCATCTCTCTGCCTCCGAGATCGCAGTCGCCTCATCGTATCCGAGCGCGACCTCAAAAAAGTTATGTGCGCGCACCTCTGCGGGCTGAGTGGGCATCTCGTGGCGCTTCAGCTCCATATTTGCCATATCACTCTACCTCCTTTTTGTAAAGGTTGCACGCCTTCTCATACGCGTGACGCTCGAAGTCGCGATACATAGACGAGCGCGATATAGCCTCGTCGAAATCGACCTCGTAGCCGTTGAAATCAGGGCCGCTGACGCAGGCAAACTCGGTAATTCTCTTTCCGTCGCGGATAAGCGAGAGGCGACAGCCGCCGCACATTCCCGTGCCGTCGATCATGATTGGGTTCATCGAGACCGTGCAAGGAATGCCCGTGGGTCTTACCTCGGCGACGACGAATTTCATCATAACGAGCGGACCGATGGTGATAACCTCGTCAAAGCTCTCACCCGCTGCGAACATCTCGCGAAGCGGAAGACAAACGTTGCCCTCTCTGCCGTACGAGCCGTCGTCGGTCATAACGATGAGCTCCTTTGATGCCGCTCTGAACTCATCCTCGAGAATGAGCAGATCTTTAGAACGAAATCCTATAACAGAGGTCACCTCGCAGCCAAGGCTCGCGAGCTTCTCTGCCACGGGCAGAGCGATAGCGCATCCCACACCGCCGCCGACGATACAGACCTTCTTAAGTCCCTCAACGCGCGTTTTTGTGCCGAGCGGTCCGACGAAATCGCTGATGTATTCACCCTCGTTCTTGGAGTCGAGCTGCTTTGTGGTAGCACCGACTATCTGAAATATTATCTTTACGCTGCCTCTCTCGCGGTCAAAGCCTGCGACGGTCAGCGGTATTCTCTCGCCCTCGCCATCAACGCGAAGGATGATGAGCTGCCCAGGCTCCGCCTTTGCGGCAACGAGCGGCGCTTCGATCTCCATCATCGTAACGGTGGGATTGAGACTTTTTTTCTTTAAGATCTTGTACATAAAAACTCCGAAATCTATCTGTCGGGGCGTAACATACGCCTCGGTTTGAATTTTTGAAAGATTAGAGCTTATTATATCACATTTGCACATTTTTTTCAATAGCTTTTTGTAAATAAAGACGATAAAAGAATTATTATCTTGTATATCAGCAGATTTTATCTTTTCGGTAGGGGTCCCTCGGCGACCCGAGAAAGATATGGGGGCGCCCCAATTGTCCCTTTGTGTGTCATCCTGAGCGAGCAACGTGTTGC
>JAGBIA010000121.1 GCA_017935225.1 Clostridia bacterium
GCTTTCAACGGTGAGAAGATGAGCGCAAAGGATATCATCCTCAATCTTAACAAGGTTGGTGGCGAGAACGGTATCGGTCTTCTTGACATCGTGGAGAACCGCCTTGTCGGTATGAAGTGTCGCGGCGTTTACGAGACTCCCGGTGGAGAGATCCTCTACTTCGCTCACAACTACCTTGAGACCGTTTGCCTTGATAAGTACACCGCTCACAAGAAGGCTGAGCTTGCAGTGACTTTTGCTGATCTCGTTTACAACGGTCAGTGGTTCACACCTCTTCGTGAAGCTCTCTCCGCGTTCGTCGACAAGACTCAGGAGAACGTTACCGGAACAGTAAAGCTCAAGCTTTACAAGGGTAACATCATCAAGGCAGGTGTATGGAGCGACTACTCGCTCTACTCAGAGGAGATCGCTACCTTCGGTGAGGATAACGTATACAATCAGGCTGACGCTGCAGGCTTTATCAACCTCTTCGGTCTGCCGATCAAGGTTCAGGCGCAGATCAACGCAAAGAACAAGAAAAACTGATCATAACCCTAAAAGGAGTATTTTTGCCTGCCGTGTAATGCGGCGGGCAAAAAGTGTTATAAAGATATGGAAAAAATGTGGGCGGGAAGGTTTGAAAAGAGCCTTGATCGCAAGGCGGACGACTTCAATTCCTCGATCCGCTTCGACTGTAAAATGTACGAGCAGGATATCATCGGCTCGATCGCGCACGCGGAAATGCTTGCAAAGCAGGCTATCATCAGCGTAGACGACTGCGAGGCGATAGTCGGCGGTCTTACGCAGATACTCGATGATATCAAGTCGGGTAAGCTCGAATTTGATATGTCCTGCGAGGACATACATATGTTCGTGGAGGCAGAGCTTACGCGGCGCATTGGAGATGCAGGTAAGCGTCTTCATACCGCAAGAAGCCGCAACGATCAGGTCGCGCTTGATATAAGAATGTATCTTCGCGACAAATCCGAGGATGTGATAGCTCTTCTTCGTCAGCTTATATGTGCAATTGCAGATAAGGCTGAAGAGGGAAAAGCGGCAATTCTGCCGGGATACACGCATCTGCAAAGAGCACAGCCGATAACCTTTGGTCACCATCTGCTTGCATATGCGCAGATGTTTCTGCGTGATATTTCCCGCGTTCGTGATGCTGTGGCAAGAATGAATTATTCGCCCATCGGCTCTTGCGCACTTGCGGGAACTACCTACAACACCGACCGCAGATATGAGGCAGAAAAGCTCGGATTTTACGGTATTACACAAAATAGCATTGACGGAGTTTCGGACCGCGACTTCTGTGTTGAGCTTATGAGCGCGTTCTCAATCATAATGATGCACCTTTCTCGCTTTTCTGAGGAAGTAATACTCTGGTCGAGTTGGGAATTCAAGTTCGTCGAGCTTGACGATTCCTACACCACGGGTTCGTCGATAATGCCCCAGAAGAAGAATTCCGATATGGCAGAGCTCGTTCGCGGTAAGACAGGACGAGTTTATGGCGATCTCCTCGGCCTGCTTACGACTCTTAAAGGGCTTCCGCTTGCTTACAACAAGGATATGCAGGAGGATAAAGAGGCGGTATTCGACGCGCTTGAGACCGTCGAGATGTGCCTTGATATCTTTGCTCCGATGATAAAGACTATGCGTCTCATACCCGAGAATATGTACAAGGCGGCGCAGGAGGGCTTTATCAACGCTACCGACCTTGCGGATTATCTGACAAAGAAGGGAATGCCTTTCAGATCTGCTTACAAGATCGTCGGACAGATAGTTGCAGAGTGTATAGAAAAGCACACCGTGCTCGATAAGCTTCCTCTTGAAGCGTACAAGGCGCACAGCGATATTTTCGAAGAAGATCTTTATGTCGAGATCTCGCTTGAGACCTGCGTGGAAAAGCGTATTTCAGAGGGCGGCACATCGGTCGCTTCGGTCGAGCATCAGCTCGAGCTTGTAAGAAAGGAGCTTGAGGCGTGAAAAAGAAGATATTTATAGACGGCAAGGCAGGTACTACGGGACTTCGCATCTACGAGCGACTTGAAGCTCGCGAGGATATAGAAATAATTCTTCTCTCGGACGACGAGAGAAAGGATCCCGCCGCAAGAAAGAAGGCGCTTAACTCTTGTGATATAGCTTTCCTTTGCTTGCCGGATGACGCCGCACGCGAATCGGTCTCGATGATCGAGAATGAGAACGTGACAGTTATCGACACCTCGACAGCGCACCGTACGCTTGAAGGCTGGTGCTACGGATTTCCTGAACTTTCGGACGAGCTTGCAGAGAAGATAAAGACCGCAAAGCGCATCGCGGTGCCCGGATGCCACGCAAGCGGATTTATTGCGCTCGTAAAGCCTTTGATAGATGCAGGATTTATTGATGCAAACGAGCTTCTGACCTGCTACTCGATCACGGGATATAGCGGCGGCGGAAAGAAGATGATCGCTGACTACGAGAGCGAAGAAAGAAACGAGCTTCTCAACTCACCGAGACAGTACGCGATAGCTCAGCAGCATAAGCATCTCAAGGAGATGAAGGCGATAACCGGACTCGATAATGCACCGATATTCTGCCCGATAGTTTCGGACTTTTACAGCGGAATGATGGTCACCGTGCCGCTCTTTGCTTCTCAGCTTAAGGACGGAAAGACTGCTGCTGATATCAAGAAGCTTTACGCAGATAAATATAATACCGAGCTCCTTTCCTATAAAGAAACCGTTGATGAGGCAGGATTTGTCGCGGCGACGACCTATTCGGGTAAGGACACGATGACGGTAAGCGTCGCAGGTAACGAAGAGAGAATTTTGCTTATCGCGCTTTACGACAATCTCGGCAAGGGTGCTTCGGGAGCGGCGGTAGAATGTATGAATATTGCTTTGGGTGCAGATAAGACTCAAGGCTTAGATATTTGATTTTTGGAGAATAAACGATGATTAAACAGATAAACGGCGGCGTTTGTGCCGCAAAGGGATTCAGTGCAAACGGCGTACATTGTGGAATTCGCAAGAACAGAACAAAGAGAGACCTCGCGCTGATATTCAGCGAGAAGCCCGCCACTGCGGCGGCAGTATATACGCAAAATCTCGTCAAGGGTGCGCCGCTGACGGTCACTAAGAACAATATCGCTGACGGATATGCTCAGGCGGTGATCTGCAACAGCGGAAACGCAAATACCTGCAACTCAAACGGCATAGAGATCGCAGAGCAGATGTGCGCGCTTGTTGCCAAGAAGATGAATATAAAGACAAACGACGTTATCGTTGCATCCACGGGTGTCATCGGTCAGCCACTTGACATTACTTCGATAGCAAACGGAATGGACGAGCTCGTCGCAGGACTTGGAGATCACAACGATCTCGCGTGCGAGGCTATTATGACGACCGATACTCGTCCCAAGGAGATCGCGTTTGAGTTTGAGATCGGCGGCAAGACCTGCAGGATCGGAGGCATCGCAAAAGGAAGCGGAATGATCCATCCCAATATGGCAACTATGCTCGTGTTCGTCACCACTGACTGTGCTATCAACGCAGAAATGCTGCAGAAGGCTCTCTCGGCTGATATACTTACCTCCTTTAATATGGTAAGCGTTGACGGAGATACCTCCACCAACGATATGGTAAGCGTAATGGCAAACGGTATGGCTGAAAATGCCGTTATCGATAGCGAGGGCGCGGATTTCGACGCGTTCTGCGAGGCTTTGCACGGCGTAACCTCTTATCTTTGCAAGATGATCGCAGGTGACGGCGAGGGTGCAACTAAGCTGCTTGAGTGTCAGGTCAGCGGTGCAGTTGACGACATCAACGCAAGAATTATTGCAAAGTCGGTTATTTGCTCATCTCTCTTCAAGGCGGCTATGTTCGGTGCTGACGCAAACTGGGGCAGAGTTCTTTGTGCGATCGGATACAGCGGAGCTGATGTCGACGTAAACCGCGTTGACGTTTCATTTGCTTCGGCAAAAGGAGAGATCTGTGTCTGCGTAAACGGTGCGGGAATTCCTTTCTCTGAGGAGATCGCAAAGGAGATCCTGCTTTAGAGCGAGATCAAGATCATCATCAAGGTCGGCGATGGCAACGGAAATGCAGTTGCGTGGGGATGTGACCTCACTTACGATTACGTCAAGATCAACGGCGATTACAGAACCTGATCGGAGGACTTATGGAGCTTACAAACGCGCAGAGAGCGGACGTGCTTATACAGGCGCTCCCCTATATTCAGAAATATTACAATAAGATAATCGTAGTAAAATACGGCGGAAACGCTATGATAAATGAGGATCTTAAGGAAGCGGTAATGGGAGATATCGTACTTCTCTCGCTTATCGGTATCAAGGTCGTGCTTGTTCACGGCGGTGGCCCTGAGATCACAGATATGCTCAATAAGGTCGGTAAGGAGAGCAAGTTTGTTGACGGACTTCGCGTTACCGACAAAGAGACCGTGGACATCGTGCAGATGGTGCTCGCGGGCAAGATAAACAAAAACCTCGTCAACCTTTTGCAGAGCAAGGGCGGCAAGGCTATCGGTCTTTGCGGAATTGACGGACATATGATCAAGGCAGAGGTCAAGAAGGCAGAGCTCGGATTTGTCGGAGAGATCACCGACGTCAATGTGGAGCCCATTCTTGATGTGCTTGAGAAAGGCTATATTCCTGTCGTCTCGACCGTAGGATACGACGATGAGGGCAATAGCTACAACATCAACGCAGACACGGCGGCGGCGAGAATTGCAGGTCAGCTCAAGTGTGAGAGCCTTATTTCTATGACCGACATCGCGGGCATTCTGCGTGACAAAGACGATCCTTCAACTCTTATCCCTAAGATCTACGTCAGCGAGGCACCTCAGCTTATTGCAGAGGGAATTATCTCGGGCGGAATGATCCCCAAGATAGAATGTTGCATTGAGGCTATTCGTCGCGGTGTAAAGAAGGTCTTCGTCATAGACGGCAGAATACCTCACGCAATTCTGATAGAAACTCTTACCGATGAAGGTATCGGAACTATGTTCGTAACGGGAGACTCCTACAATGACTATCAGAGAAATTGATAACGAATATATAGCAAATACCTATGCGCGCTTTCCGCTTTGTCTCGTCAGAGGCAAGGGCTCGCTCGTGTACGACGAGGACGGCAAGGAATATATAGATCTCGGCACGGGAATTGCCGTAAACACCTTTGGATATTCGGACGACGAATGGGTGAGCGCCGTTACTGAGCAGCTCGGTGCGCTTCAGCACACCTCTAATCTCTATTACAGCAAGCCATGCGCTATGCTTGCAAAGACTCTTTGCGAGCGCACGGGTATGAGCAAGGTATTTTTCTCAAACTCGGGTGCTGAGGCTAACGAGTGCGCCATCAAGGTTGCACGAAAGTACGGCGAGAATACCAAGGGCTCAGAATACACAACAATAATCACGCTCAAGGACAGCTTTCACGGAAGAACGATAACTACGCTTGCGGCAACCGGACAGGACGTGTTCCACAAGGATTTCTTGCCGCTCACGGATGGTTTCGTTTATGCTAAGGCTAACGACATTGAGGACGTAAAGCGACTTGCGGCAGAGAACAAGTGTTGTGCGGTTATGTTCGAGGTAGTTCAGGGCGAGGGCGGTGTGCTTCCGCTCAGTGCAGAATTTCTGAAAGGACTCTCAGAACTTGCTAAGGAGCAGGATCTGCTTTTGATCGCAGACGAGGTACAGTGCGGAAACGGACGAAGCGGCGAGCTTTACGCGTATATGAATTTTGATATCACTCCCGACATCGTAAGCACGGCTAAAGGTCTTGCGGGCGGATTGCCGCTTGGTGCCACATTGCTTGGCGAGAAGGTCAAGGATGTTCTCGGTGCGGGAATGCACGGCTCTACCTTCGGAGGCAACCCAATATGCTCGGCGGCGGCACTCAACGTGCTCTCAAGAATTGACGATAAGCTCTTGAGTGAAGTCAGAGCAAAGAGCAAATATATCTTCGATCAGCTGAGCGGATCGAAGGGAGTTATCAGCGCAAGCGGTCTTGGACTTATGATAGGCATACAGACCGAGCGTCCCGCTGCAGAGGTCATCGCAGAATGTCAGGCTAAGGGAGTTCTCGTTATCAAGGCTAAGCAGAAGGTCAGACTTCTGCCTGCGCTCAATATTGAGCAAGAACAGCTTGAAAAAGCAATTAAAATTATCAAGGAGGCATGTGCCGGATGAAGCATCTATTAAAGCTTATGGATCTTTCCGAAAAGGAGATCGTTGAAATACTCAATCTTGCGGATCAGCTCAAATACGAAAAGAAGAACGGTATCGAGCATCACATACTCAAGGGCAAGTCGCTTGGACTTATCTTTGAAAAATCCTCTACGAGAACCCGCGTTTCCTTTGAGGTCGGTATGTACGATCTCGGCGGAACGGCGCTCTTTCTCAGCTCCCGCGATCTTCAGATCGGACGTGGCGAGCCCGTTCAGGATACTGCGCGCGTGCTCTCGAGATATCTTGACGGAATTATGATCAGAACCTTTGATCAGTCAGAGGTCGAGGATCTTGCCAAATACGGATCTATTCCGATAATCAACGGACTTACTGACTATTGCCATCCTTGCCAGGTGCTCGCAGACCTTATGACCATTCGTGAACATAAGGGCGTACTCAAGGGCAAGAAGCTTTGCTATATCGGCGATGGAAATAATATGACCAACTCGCTTATAGTCGGCGGTATCAAGATGGGTATGGAGGTATCGGTCGCTTGCCCCAATGGTTATGAACCTGATGCAGAACTTATGAAGTGGGCGGCAGAGAACGGCAAGTTTACTTGTACCGAGAGCGTACTCGAGGCGGCAAAGGATGCCGACGTGCTCTATACTGATGTATGGGCTTCTATGGGTCAGGAGGCTGAGGCGGAGGAGAGAAAGAAGATATTCAAAGGGTATCAGATCAACTCCGACGTTATGGCTGTTGCGCACGCGGATGCTATGGTAATGCACTGCCTGCCCGCACACAGAGGCGAGGAGATCACAGAGGATGTCCTCGAAGCTCACGCAGACGAGATCTTTGACGAGGCAGAGAACAGACTTCACGCGCAAAAGGCAGTACTTGTCAAGTGTATGGTTGATTAAAATTTGCAGATGCAAAGGCTTGAAAGCAGATTTCAAGCCTTTTGTATTGACAAAAGTGAGAGATCACTATATAATATATAGTGATAAAAAATCAAAGGAAACGATATTATGGAAAGCATCAGAGAATTATATAAAATAGGCAGAGGTCCAAGTAGCTCGCACACTATGGGACCGTACAAGGCAGCACAGTGCTTTAAGAATAAATATCCCGACGCCGACAGATACGAGGTTACACTGCTCGGATCGCTCGCTATGACGGGGGCTGGACATATGACAGACGTCGTTATACGCGAGGCATTTGATCCTAAGCCCACAAGAGTAATATTCGATAAGACATCTCCTACCGATTTCCACCCTAACACAATGTATCTCTGTGCGTACAAGAGCGAAGAAGAGATCGGTCGCGACACCGTCTACAGTATCGGTGGTGGTAGTATTCTTCGCGACGGCGAGGGTAGCCTTGAGACACCGCAGATATATCCGCACAATAGCTTTGCCGAGATTGCAAGCTATTGTAATAGCCACAATATGCGTATTCCCGACTATGTGGAAATGATAGAGGGCAAGGGAATTTGGGATTACCTTACAAGAATATGGACTACGATGAAAAAAAGCGTTGAGGTCGGACTGTGCGCAGAGGGAACTCTCGGCGGCGGACTTAACGTAATGCGAAAGGCGAGAGTTCTGTTTCAGCAAAGACACATCGACGAGTCGGCACAAACGCGCGAGAACAGAATCGTCTGTGCATATGCGTTTGCAGTCAGCGAACAGAATGCAGGCGGTGGTGAGATCGTGACCGCGCCTACCTGCGGTAGTTGCGGAGTTCTGCCGTCGGTGCTCAAATATATGCAGGATCAGAAGCATTTTAACGATGAACAGATCATCAGAGCACTCGCTACGGGCGGAGTGATCGGTAATCTCATCAAGAAAAACGCATCTATCAGCGGTGCGGAGTGCGGATGTCAGGCAGAGATAGGAAGCGCGTGCTCGATGGCTGCCGCGGCGCTTGGGGAGCTTTTCGAGATGGGAATTGCACAAATCGAATATGCGGCTGAAGTAGCTATGGAGCATCACCTTGGACTAACCTGCGACCCCGTCGATGGACTCGTGCAGATCCCGTGTATTGAGAGAAACGCAGTTGCGGCTATGCGAGCGATAAATGCGCTCAGTCTTGCAAATTTTCTTGCTCCGCTCAGTAAGGTATCTTTCGATACGGTCGTCAAGACGATGTATGAAACCGGCAAGCACCTCCAAAGTGAGTACAGGGAAACATCCACGGGTGGACTTGCGAAATATTACATTAAATAAACTATACCGAACAAGCGGAGTTGTTGTGCAGTATGTACAATAAAATCCGCTTGTTTTGTTTGCGTTATTGAACATATTTAAACAAATTGCACTAATCCGTTAAAAAAATAACAACTTTCTATTGACAAGAGCTTTTCGATATGTTATAATGCATTTAAAGAGCATTCAAAATTCTACTTTAACGTAATATATTATCGGAGAGGAACGAAAAAATGAACTACAAAATAGTAGACAGTGTTGAGAAGCTTAACGAAGCTATCACTCGCGTAAGAGCGGCACAGAAGATCTTTGCTAACTACACGCAAGAGCAGGTTGATAAGATCTTCTTGGCAGCGGCATCTGCGGCAGATAAGGCGAGAATAAGTCTTGCTAAGATGGCAGTAGAAGAGACCGGAATGGGTGTTGTTGAGGACAAGGTCATCAAGAACCACTACGCTGCGGAATATATTTATAACGCTTACAAGGAAACCAAGACCTGCGGCGTGATCGAAGAGGACAAGGCTTTCGGTATCAGAAAGATCGCAGAGCCTATCGGCGTTGTTGCTGCCGTTATCCCCACGACTAACCCC
>JAGBIA010000122.1 GCA_017935225.1 Clostridia bacterium
AAGTATCGAGCACATCGTTATCCTGATGTACCTTTCCGCCGCACTTGGGACATACGGTGATGTCCTCTTTGGATACGGTCATCTCGCCGCAATCGTCGCAGTAGAATGCGGGAATTCTGTGTCCCCACCAAAGCTGACGGGAAATGCACCAGTCGAGGATGTTGTTCATCCAGTTGAAGTAGTTCTTGGAAAATCTCTCGGGAACAAAGCTGATGTCTCCGTCCTCAACAGCCTTGATAGCAGGCTCAGCGAGAGGCTTCATCTTAACGAACCACTGATCCGAGGTAAGAGGCTCAACGGTAGTTCCGCAACGGTAGCAAACGCCTACGTTGTGGTCGTGCGGAACGGTCTTTACAAGATATCCCTCTGCCTCAAGGTCTGCAACGAGTGCCTTGCGGCAAGCGTATCTGTCCATTCCCTCGTACTTGCCCGCATACGCGTTCATAGTTGCGTCGTCATTCATTACCTTGATCTGCTCGAGATCGTGTCTCTGACCAACGAGGAAGTCGTTGGGGTCGTGCGCAGGGGTGATCTTAACGCAACCCGTACCAAATCCGATCTCAACGTAGTCGTCGGCGATAACGGGGATCTCGCGGTTAACGATCGGAAGAATAAGAGTCTTTCCGATGAGATGCTTGGTAGCCTCGTCCTCGGGGTTGACAGCAACTGCGGTGTCACCGAACATAGTCTCAGGACGTGTGGTAGCTACCTCAACGTAACCGTCCTCGCCCTTGATCGGGTACTTGATATGCCAGAAGTGACCGGGCTGATCCTTGTACTCTACCTCAGCGTCAGAGAGCGCGGTAAGGCAGTGAGGACACCAGTTGATAATTCTGTGTCCGCGGTAGATAAGTCCCTTGTCGTAGAGATTTACGAATACCTCGCGAACAGCCTTCGAGCAGCCCTCGTCCATAGTGAAACGCTCACGGCTCCAATCGCAAGATGCGCCGAGCTTCTTAAGCTGGCTGATAATTCTGTTTCCGTACTTGTGCTTCCAATCCCATACGCGCTCAAGGAACTTCTCTCTTCCGAGGTCGTACCTCGAAAGTCCCTCGTTAACGCGTAGCTGCTCTTCAACCTTGATCTGAGTAGCAATACCTGCGTGGTCGGTTCCGGGAACCCAGAGGGTGTTAAATCCCTGCATTCTCTTGTAACGAACGAGAATGTCCTGAAGAGTCTCGTCAAGCGCGTGGCCCATGTGGAGCTGTCCTGTTACGTTGGGAGGCGGAATAACCACCGAGAAGGAAGGAGCGGGATCGTTTACGTCGGGCGTGAAGTAGCCCTTGTCGCACCAATTCTGATATATTCTGTCCTCAAACTCGGAGGGCGAATATACCTTTGGCAATTCATTGTAAGAGTTCATAAAAAACCTCCATATATTGATCAAAAAATAAAAAACAAATAAAAAAAGCGCACCACACCCATCAGGGCGTGAGCACGCGGTACCACCTGACTTAAAGCTGTAAAATACAGCTTCATCTCTGTCCGTTAACGCAGGATGACGGCAAGGGCTGGCGGAAAGATTCCCTCACCCAAGCGGCTCGTGGACGACTTCGAAAGAATTGCAACGCGGACTCGCACCAGCCGTCCGCTCTCTGTGCATGCTCAAGGATCTACTACTTCCACTCAATGCCTTTTTTATATACATAACAAGAGAATTATATCACACATCAAAATCAAAGTCAAGAGATAATGCAAAAAAATAAGATAAAAAAGAGAAATTTTTTATATTTTTTTCAAAAAAGCTATTGACAAACCGCGCCTTCCGTGGTATAATAATCAAGCGCTTGCGAGAGCAAGTATGTGGCGGAGTAGCTCAGTTGGCTAGAGCAACCGGTTCATACCCGGTAGGTCATGGGTTCAAGTCCAATCTCCGCTACCAACGGCCCGTTGGTCAAGCGGCTAAGACACCGCCCTTTCACGGCGGTAACGGGAGTTCGATTCTCCCACGGGTCACCAAAAAGGAAACGTCCGAACAGAATTCGGACGTTTCCTTTTTTATTTCCTATTGGGAATTGAACGCACCAACGGTGCTAGTTCGCAGACGTTTTGCGGTTTTGCTTTGCAAAACAACAGCTTTAGCTGTTGAGCAAAACTCTGAGTTGAGCGAAGCGAAACATATTCTCCCACGGGTCACCAAAAACAAAAAAGGAGCACATAGTGCTCCTTTTTTGTTTTATCCAAGCCGCAGGCTTTGTATGTAATCGCGAAGCGTATGTAATCACCGAAGGTGGATGTAACCGCGTAGCGCACATATTCTCTCTGCGGCTTGATGACATACACGGCTATGCCGAATTACATACTCGACTTCGTCGGATTACATCCACGCTGCGCGTGATTGGAACGCGGTGGGAGCTCACTCACGTGAGCCGCGAGCAAAAATATTCGCCGCAGGCGAAATTCTACCAACCTTTTTCGTTCTGCACCACGCCAATCGGCGTGGTTTTTTCGTTTTGGTGACCCGTGTCTTATCGAAAATGCAAAGTGCAAAGCACTTACTACAGATGTTTTGCGGTTTTGCTTTGCAAAACGACGACTTTAGCCGTCGAGCAAAACTCTGAGTTGAGCGAAGCGAAACATATTCTCCCACGGGGCACCAAGGAGCACGAGGTTCTTCTTTTTTGTTTTATCCAAGCCGCAGGCTTGGCATGTAATCACGCGTATCGTGATCGGGACGCGTTTATGCCATCGTCTTGAGCATCTCAAGGTTTACCTCGTAAGCGCATTTATCTCCCTTGAGGTAACATTCGAGCTCGCGCGCCATATATGCGCCCATTCTGCGAACCTCCTGACCTGCGCTTCCTGCGATGTGGGGTGTGAGGATGCAGTTTTCGAGCGTATAGAAAGGATGGTCCTTCACGGGCGGCTCGGGATAGGTCACGTCGAGAAGTGCCGTGAGATCCTCGCGCTCGCGAAGAATTCTGACAAGATCGTCCTCAACCACCTGTGCGCCGCGACCGGTGTTAAGGAATACTGCGTTCTCTCTCATAAGCTTGAAGAGCTCGTAGTTAAGCATTCCGACAGTCTGCGCGTTATTCGCAAGGTGATTTGATACCACAAAGCTCTCTCTAAAGAGTCTCTCGAGGCTGCACTTCTCTACTCCGAGCGCATCCGCATCGGCGTCCGAGAGGAAGGGATCGAAAACGAGCACTTTGAGGTAATAGCTCTTCAGCATATTTATAACCAGCTTTCCAATCATTCCCGCACCGATAATTCCGACCGTCTCGCCGTAATTTCCCTGACAGATCGAGAACACCTTGGTCGCCTCGGGCTTACCTGCCTTATGAAAAACTCTTGAGGAGAGGAAAAATCCCTTATTTGCGAGTATGATCTCGGCGACCGTCATCTCTGCCACGGGAACTGCGTTTGCTGCCCACGCGGAAAAGACCTTAACACCGCACGCGAGGAAAGGACGTGCAAAGAACTGGACCGAGCCTGCTCCGTAGAATACGCATTTGAGCGAGGGGAAGCAAGCTTTGATCTCCTCTTTGGTAAACACCGGCATCTGCCAACTCGAGAACGCTATCTCGACATCAGAAAATCTTGTAGGGTCCGCAAGAACGTCCGCCTTGCTGTAAACCGTCTCGTCAAGCTCGCAAAGCGAGGAGATAGCCGCGCGAGTCTGGGCGTCGTACACTCTTGCTATTACCGATGCGTCGTTACATAAAAATATTGCCTTATTTGCCATCAAGTGCCTCCTTTTGTCTTCTGAGCAGAGTCTCGAACCAAAGCTCCGGATCGGGCATCGGTGAGATCGGCTCAATGCTTGAGAGCTCGCCGCGAGTAACAGTTCTGCTCTCTCTCGTCTTACCCTCGGTAGATGCTATTCCGTCTACGATAGCCGCGCCGTGCGTACCGATCACCTTTGCGGAAAGCAGCATCGCGCTGAGCGTGGATATCTGTGTGAGTACCGTATCGTAAAGTTTGAAAAGCTCTGCGCTCTCGCTCACGTCAGATATGCGAACCGTTTCGAAAAAGCTCTTCTTCAGCTTCTTAACGCGCGCAAGCAGAGCCTCCATTCCCGCGCTGCTTCTTGCGAAGTCTGCAACGCGGCTCATCTCGGACTGAAGCTCGCAGAGTATAGCCTTTACGTTCGACTCGCCAAAGCTAAGCGTGGGCGCTTCATAACTCGGAGTCGCAGCGCATACGCATTTTTTCTTGGCTATATGCTCTGCGGCACGGAGCGCGCCAACCTGCGTGGAGTTGAGCGCAGAGCCGCCCGGTCTGTAGACACCGAACGTGCCTGCCGCCTCGCCAACGACGTAAAGTCCCTCGACCTCGCTCTGCCAATGCGCGTCAACCGCAACGCCGCCGTTGCAGTGCTGAGCGCAGACCGCGATCTCAAGCGGCTCGTTCCAAAGGTCTATGCCGTGCGACGCGTAAAGCTCGATCGCGCCTCTGTTCATCTTGTCAAGTCGCTCTATCGGTGTTCCGAAGAGCGCGCCCGAGCGTTCAAGATAGCTGTGCGCCTCGTCGGGAAGTCTGTCGAGATCAAGACCTATTGGATTGCGGGTAAAGTCGAGATAAACGCGCTTGCCCTCCTTGATCTGCTTTGCGACGATGAGATCGACGCGTGAGGAGCCATCGGTCTTGCGCGTGTCAAACGGCCATTGATAGCCCTTGAGGAATATCGCGCCGTAAGCCTCTTCTCCAAGTTCTTCGTAGAGGAACTCCTTCTCTTCTCCGCTCTCGTCGACCGAGATATATCTCGGTATGACCTGCTGATAAGTACCCGACAAATTCCAGCGGAACTTGGTGCTTGCAATTCCATACTGCCACTGATCCATATTCGAGAGCGCCGCGCCCGCGTCGATCGCAAGTCCTGTCGCTCCGTGCTGGCTCTCGGGGTAGACCGTGTTCTTGTAGATGCCCGCAGGTCCACCCGTCGCCAAGATCACGTTAGAGCAAGCGATGACCGAAGTCTCGCCCGTGACGGTATTTACGGCAGCAATACCGCTCACCTTATTACCGTCGGTAATTATCTTTATTACGCGTGCAAAATCTATGATCTCAATTCCCTTCTCCATTACAGATCTCTCGAGTGCCTCGGTCATATATTTCGAGGTGAGAGGTCCGCAGGATGTCGCGCGGCTTCTCGGGTCGTGGTCGGTCTTGTATCCCGCGTACTCGCCATATTCGTTGGTCGGGAACGGAACTCCGAGCTCGCAAAGGTGCATAAAGCAACGCGTTGAATAAGCCGCCTCGCAGAGCGCGTGCTCGCCCATAACTCCGCCGCCCGAATAGAGCGTATCCGCCATCTTGCGCACGCTGTCGCCGTCCGAGCCGCAGAGTGAGAGCTTGTAGTAGGTCTGCTTGTCGCTTCCCGTATTGCGCGAGGTTCCCATATATCTGCCCTCGGTGACTATCGCGATGTCGCGCACACCGAAGGTGTAGAGTCGGTCTGCGGCACAATAGCCCGCGCATCCCGTTCCAATTATGATGGTATTATAATAATTTCTCATAGCTTTCTTATGTGCATTCCTCCGTCAACGATAAAGGAATGTCCCGTCGTGTATCCGAAAGTGCCGTCGCAGAGCGCAAGCACTGCCTTTGCGATATCCTCGGGCTGTCCCCATCTTCCAAGCGGCACGAGTCCGTCGCCGATGAGCTTATCGTACTTTTCCTTGACCTTCTCAGTCATTCCCGTGGCAATAATGCCGGGGCAGATCTCGTTTACAGTAATACCCTCGCTTGCGAGTCTGTCGGCAAAGAGCATCGTGATCATACTGACCGACGCTTTGGAGATGCAATACTCTCCGCGGCTCGTCGAGCTTGTGTAAGCCGAGCAGGACGAGATGTTAACTATACTTCCGCCGCTCTTCTGCGCTACCATCGCGTTTGCGACCTCTTGCGTAAGGAAGAGTGTTCCCTTTGCGTTGATACCCATAACGAAATCATAGCTCTCCTCGGTCATCTCGAGAATATCGCGGCGCACCTTGGGTGCAACACCCGCAACGTTGACGAGCGCGCTGATCTCGCCGCAGGCAAGTGCCGCGTCGAGCAGCTTCTTTCTGTCAGCCGAGGACGAAAGGTCACCCGAGATATATTCAACGTCAAGTCCCTCGAAATCCGAAAGATCGGGCGACGTGACCACGTCCATTCCGACTATCTTATATCCGTTTTTTGCAAGCAGGAGCGCGCTCGCCTTACCGATGCCGCCCACAACTCCCGTAACTATTGCTATCTTCATATTCTCTCTCCTTAAATTATCTCAATCGTTATTTCGATCTCGTCAATGCCCTCTGCGTCAACGCATATGCGCGTGTAGCCCTTCGTCTTCCACTCTGCTTCAAGATGAGCATCGTTGAATTCCTTGTATTCACAGCTTATCTCGCCGACGTTCGCACAAAGGCGGTATCTGCCGCCGATGATCGCCGAGCCGTCTTTGATCTCGACAGGCAGAATGCTGATAAATACCTCGCTGACCTTACCGTCAGCACCGCTCTCACGCTCAAAGCTGTCGACACACTTCATTCCGTTCTCAATAAACGAAAGTCTGCGCTCGAGTGAGACAAGCCTTGCTTCTTTCGGGTACGCCGACGCGAAGGATATCTTTATCTCGTCCTCACTCGCCTCACAGCTATCCGCACGGTAGTTCCTGCCGTACTGCTGTGTCACTCCGTCAAATGCGGGGATGGTGTGGTTTTTCGCTTTTACCTCTTCGACCATCTCGTATCTCTGATCCGAGAAGGTAAAGCGCGTGTAGATGCCTATGCCGAGATCGGCAAGCACGGGGATCTCGCGCTCGTAAAAGCAAAAGCTTCCTATATCGTTGTGGTTGTGGCTCTCATCGTTGTGACCGCCCTTGGCAAAGATAAGCAATTCATCTTGTCGCAGACCTGCAAGCTGAAGCTCGGGAAGAAATTCGAGCTTTTCGTGCATCGGCATCGTCACCTCGTAATTCTTGAGTTTATCGAAGAATTCAAGGTGATAGAACAGACGGCGCATATTGCCGCTGTGGTAAGGATTGACCTCACCCGTTCTCTGCTGATAGACCGCCGCGCAGAAATTCATCAGATCATTTTGCTTTGTCTCGCTCGCGTATGCAAAGTCCATTATCATAATACCCGCAAGACCTACGTAATGCGCGTCCGCGATGCTCGCAAAATAGTCCTTATAAACATGGACCATCTTGGGATACGCGCCTATCTTAGCAAATTTCTCATCGTCACAGAGATCTATCTTGCCTCCGCTCGCCTGCTTGATCAGATATACGCATTCAAAGAGCGACGCGCCCGCACGATCCCAATAGGTAGGACCTTCGTCGCATCCGCCGTCGTCGGGCATTCCGTCACAGTAATTCTGCAGCTCGACAAACATCTTCTCAAGCGCGCAGTGCAGTCTCTGCTTGTCCTCCTCAAGAAGCAGAAATACCGTCATTACGTTCGAGATTATCCAAGGATTCCAATTGTTCGGAACTCGCTCGCCGTATCCCATCCACCAATAATTCGTGTGGGTAAGATAGGGCTCGCTTATGCGAAGTTCAAGCTCGTACTTTACGCGGTCGATGATCTCAGGACAGTATTCTTCGAGCGGCTCGCGAAGCAGCGTGATTATCAGCACGAGCTTCTCTGCCGTCTCGCCTGCGCAGAGATCTATATACGGATCTGCGGGATCGTGTATGTTGCGAGGTATCTCATCCGCCCAGTGCGCAGACAAAGCCCACGTAGTTTCCTCGCATATAGCGTACAGTCCGTTTACTATCTGTGGCAAAAATCTTCCTTTGTTTTCGACAAGCTCCGCAAGTGCAAAAATAATGAGCTTAGCGCGCCTTTGATTGTGCGGAGCCTCCATCACGGATCGGTTTCCGCTCTTTTTAAATGCCATATAGTCCGTAGCCTTTATTACAGGCCATTCGTAATCTATAGCCTTCTCGGCATCAGTTACGTAATTTTCTTTCTCATAATAGCTCCAATATTCGCGGTCGCTGACGGTCGGGAACATTTTTGTATCAAGCTTGTATTCATCAAACGAATGCTCAGCCAAAAATCTTTTAAACATATCATATCCCCCTTAAATACCAAGTGATCTATAAAGCTCTCTGTAATATTCGTTGAATACCGCGCATCCCGAAACGCATTTGTTTCGCATAAGCACGGTACATTTCGAGCAAGCAAGACAGCACTTCTTTGCGCTGAATTTGCCCTGCAGATGATCGCGGTAGAATTCGGGATACGCAAGGCTCACTCTGCCGTATCCGACCATATCGCATATTCCATCTCTAAGCTGTCGCTCGGACTGCTCGATCAGATCCTCTCGGTAGTAGGAAAGTCCCGATCCGACAACGTAAAGCGACGGAAATTTCTCCTTGATGTGCTTCTCAATTATCTCAAATCTCTCAAGTCCGACCTCGGCGCTCTCGGGCGGCTCGTATCCTCCCTTGCGGTAAGGGCGGTTGACGTGCGGATTGTAGTAAGGGTTTCCGACCGTCACGTTGAGTATCTGTATTCCACTCCGTACAAGCTCTTCTATAAGCATATCAGGCTCGCGAAGATCGAGCTTGCCCTCGGAATCCGTTCCAAAGCCGTTTGGATACGCGACCATATCCGAGACGCTGAGTCTTGTTGTCAGAAGCGCACCCTCGGGCAGTACCTTACGTGCGGCACGAACGCAGTCGATATAAAGCTTTATTCTGTTTTCAAAGCTACCGCCGTATCTGCCCTCACGCACAAATGCCGAGAGAAGCTCCTGAAAGAGATATCCGTGGCAGGATTTTACGTCGACACCGTCAAAGCCTGCTTCAAGTGCCAAGCGAGTCGACTCGGCGTACTTTTCGGGGAGCGTGTCGAGATATTCGTCGCTCACGATATTCTCGTCACTTACGGGGCGGCGCTCCTCGTAGACCGAGTTGCGATACGCGATCATAGGAACTATGCTCTGTCTGCCAGAGTGCGTAAGCTGAAGTATCAGCACCTGTCTTATTCCGCACTCGCGAAGCGCGATCTCGCGCATATCTTTGACGAGTGCCTTGAAGCTCTCTATATTCTCGCGCGTCAGCATCATCTGGCGCGGATTTGTTCTTCCCTCGGGACACACCGCGTTAGCCTCGAACCACACAAGTCCCGCTCCGCTTCTCGCCGCCTTCAGATATTTTTCTATAGTAAGCTGATGCGGACTTCCGTCCTCGTTACAGTCACAACCCTCCATCGGCTGAAAAACCACTCTGTTTTCTATTTTCTGCGCTCCTACCGTCAATGGTAGATTTAAATATTCTGCCATATTGCGCCTCCTTATTATTTTACTTCATTGTATCATATAACAAAAGTAATGTAAATACTTTTTCTTGCATTTCCTATTGCTTTTCTTGCAAATATGTGCTAAAATATAAAAAAGGGGGTGGGGCGATTGATACGCGAGCTTAAAACCGACAAATTTGATCTGCATTACAGATCTGATATCATAGACAGCACTCTGCTCTGGGAGAGCCACTGTCACGCTCATTTTGAAATGATAGCCGTGCTTGATGGAAGCGTGAACGTAACGATCGAGGGAATAGAATATAAGTTGAGACGTGGCGAGGCTATTGCTATTCCTCCGCTATGCTATCACGCGATAACTGCAAGCAAGAAGGGTGAATACAAGCGAATAACCGCTCTGTTTGATTTTGACTCCATCCCGAGCGTGCTTTGGGAGCGTTTCGCGAAAAAAAGCATTCTCATTCACGCGCTCAGTCATTATATAACCGACGAGCTGAAAAAAATATGCTTTTCGAAGGATCAGGAATTCTATATTCCGCTCGCGCACAGCTTTATGACCGAGATACTCTACGCTCTTGCAAATTCAGAGCAGGCTACACCGCAAAGCGAGATAAACGACCTCTTGCGCGACGTACTTTCCTATATAGACGGTCATCTTTGCGAGAGGATATCGCTTGACGAGCTTGCTTCTCACGTCTCTCGTTCAAAATCCTCGGTCTGCCACATCTTTGAAGAAAGGATGAAGATCTCACCAAAGCAGTACATTCTGCAAAAGAAGCTCGCGCTCGCAACACAGATGATACGAAGCGGCGTGCCGCCGACCTCTGCCGCGATAAAGGTGGGCTACGACAACTACAGCAACTTCTACCGATTGTATAAAAAGCACTGCGGTCACTCGCCCGCAGAGGATATACCGAAAACAATAAACTAAAACAAAAGCTCCCGAAAAGGGGTATCTGCGATAGAGCAGAATTAACCAAAATACCTCCTACCGACAGGAAAAGGACGAAGAATTGCGAAAATTCCTCGTCCTTTTTTCTTGAGAAGCACTGCATTTGAAGATACAAATGCTATTTTTAGTTATGAGTGATGAGGCTCGCTCACACTCACCGTTATGAGTTTGCATTTTGCTGCGCAAAAATGCAATCGTTATGATATGATCGCCTTGTCGCTTCAAACTGCACCGAGGGTGTATCATAACTTGCCGAAGGCAATCATAACTCTAAACTCGCCGCAGGCGATCATAGCTGGCGTACCTGCTCTACGGCAGGTACGCCAAATCGGGAGCTTTTGTTGTTTATAATAATTTTTTGAGTCTCGCGTATGTTCCCATAAGCTTTTTCGTGCCCGCTTTATCGAAGATGACCTCGTAGAGCACGTCGGCACCCATTGGCTTGGCTGAGAGTATCTCTCCCGCTCCAAACGTACCGTGGAACACTCGGTCGCCCTCCTTGAAGTCAAGTCCCTGCTTTGCGGCAGGCTTGGGAGCTGTGGGAGCACCGTAGCTCTCGGGAGCGCGGCGCTTGGGCTCGGGGGTAGTGACCTGAGAATTTGTTATGTAAGAGCGCGGCGCGCTTGAGTAGTACGAGCCATGGCCGTAGTCGGTGCGGGGCGCGTATGCAAGCTCCTCGTCGATAAGCTCGTCGGGGATCTCGGAAACAAAACGCGAGAGCGGATTGTACGAGGTCCTGCCGTAGAGCATTCTGTTTTTGGTGTAGGTAATATACACTCTATCCTTTGCACGCGTGAGCGCAACGTACGCAAGCCTGCGCTCCTCCTCCATCTCGGACGGGTCTGCCATCATCGTCTGCATTCCCGGGAAGAGTCCGTCCTCCATTCCGGGCAGGAAAACTACGGGAAATTCAAGTCCTTTTGCCGAATGCACGGTCATCATTACCACCGCATCCGCCGTCTCGTCGTATTTATCAACGTCGGCAACGAGCGCGTTTTCTTCAAGGAAACCGATGAGTGTGGGCTCTTCGTTTGACTTTTCGTACTCAATAACACCCGAGACGAATTCCTCGATGTTTTCAACTCGCTCCTTCTCTTCCTCGCCCGCGTCGATAAGCATCTGCTTATATCCGCTCTTGTCAAGCACCTGATTTACAAACGCTTCAAGCGAGATATCGCTCTCAAAAAGTCCGCGCAGATATCCTATCATCGACGCAAAAGACTTGAGCTTGCCAGCACTTCTCGCAAGTGCGACGTACTGATCGGCATTCTTCATTACGTCAAATACGCTCTTTTCCTGTTCACGCGAGATGGCAAGCACGCCCTCGACCGTGGTATTTCCTATTCCTCGCTTGGGCTCGTTGATTATTCTCTTCATTCTCTCGCTGTCGGCGGGATTTACGATAAACTGCAGATACGCTACGATATCTCTTATCTCCTTGCGGTCGTTAAATCTCAGACCGCCGAGCATTCTGTAGGGTATCGCGCTCTTTGCAAATACTCGCTCGATAGTACTTGACTGCGCGTTTGTGCGGTAAAGGATGGCGCAATCGCGGAAGCTGTACTACTTCGATGCGACGAGATCCGAGATCTTATCAACTATGTATCTCGCCTCGGAATTCTGCTCCTCGCAGAGCTTGAGCGAGATATTCGAGCCGCCCTTGCGATCTGTCCAGAGATTTTTGCCCTTTCTGCCCTGATTTTTCGAGATTATCGCATTTGCCGCATCGAGTATAACTCCCGTGGAGCGATAATTCTGCTCGAGCTTTATAACCTTGGTGTCCTTGTACTTTCGGTCAAAGCCGAGGATGTTCTCGATCACCGCTCCTCTGAAGCGGTAGATGCTCTGGTCGTCGTCGCCGACTACCATAATATTCTTATGTCCGCCGCACAGAAACGCCGTCAGCGTAAACTGCGCGTGGTTTGTGTCCTGAAACTCGTCGACCGAAACGTAGCGAAATTTATTCTGGTAGTATTCCCTAACGTCCTTGTGGTCGCGGAGCAGAAAGACCGTCTGCATAATGATATCGTCAAAGTCAAGCGCGTTGGAATTCTTCAGATGAGCCTGATAAGCCTTGTAGACCTTGGCGATCTGCTTCTTGCGAAAATCCTTGATGCCAAACTCAAGCTCGTAATCCTCGGGAGTAAAGAGGTTATCCTTTGCCTTGCTGATCTCGGATATTACCGACTTTATCGGCAGAGCCCTCTCGTCGATATTGAGATTTTTCATTACCGAGCTGATAGCACCCTTAGTGTCGTTTGCGTCATAGATCGCAAAGCCTTGCGCGTAGCCGAGACGGTCGCCGTAGCTGCGGAGTATGCGCATACATACCGAGTGGAATGTGCCCGCCCATATGCTCTTTGCGCTCTCCTCGTCGTCCATAGCCGCCGCAAGTCTGCTTTTAATCTCGTTTGCCGCCTTATTTGTAAATGTGATGGCAAGCATCTGCCAAGGGGCGCAAGGGGCTGAGATAAACTCGGGGAGTATCTGTTCTATTGTCTCCTTGGGAGCAGAGAGAGCCGCTCTTTCGAGCTGAGCGACCTTCTCTTCATTAAGGTTGTGCGGCACATAGTCGCTGTAGTACGCGTTACCGTACTTGACGAGAAAAACTATTCTTTTGACAAGCACCGTGGTCTTGCCGCTTCCCGCGCCTGCAAGCACGAGGAGCGAGCCGTTTGCGGTGAATACCGCTTCTCTTTGCGGAGCGTTCAGCTCCGAGTAATAAATATCAAACAATTTGCGCTTTGCGCGAAGATAGCGCGCGCCCAATTGTGTAAGTTCTGCCATTGTTTCTTCCTTCTGTTGATTATTGATCTTCCTTGTCTTCTCCCCTGAGCATTCTGCGGATGCGCTCTGCCTGCTCATCTCTGAGCGCGAGATATGCCTCGTCCTGCTCGGGAGTGCTTTCCTCTTCCTCGCTCTCTTCCACACTTGCACCGAATGCTGCACGCTTCTTGAACACGTCAGCGTCAAAGCGTCTCTCGTAGGGTGCGGTGAGTGCCGACAACACCGAGATCGCCGCTATCGAGATCAGCGCGAAGATAAATCCGTCGGGTGCGGCGAGTGTAAAGGCAACTCGCGTGCCGAGGGTGTATGAGTAGACCAGCGGCATAAGGTAGGGTATGAGCACAAGCGGGATCGCAAGTGCTTCGACTGCCGTAAGAACTATGCGGTTAGGAAAAAAGGTGATAAAGAGAGTTCTTGCCCTCTCTGCGCCCTCCTCGTCGTCCGAGATAAAAAGCTTGAGCGCGACAAACGCAGACCATACTGCGACCGCGATCGCGACGAGATATAGCGCACCAAAGCCGAGAATGAGCCAGAGCATCGTTTTCGAGAAAACAAGCTCCTGCGGCTTGACGTCGTTTGCACTTTTTACAAAAAGCGTTTCCCTGCTCTCGTCCCAGGAGTTTGAGATAAGCTTTGAGAGCGATATCGGCTCGCGCGCGACTCCTTCTGCCACAAATCTGTAAGACGGAATAAGCGCGAAGAGCAACAGGAGCAATATCAGCACGGACGGCAGGATATAGCGCAGATAGATCAGCTTCTGCTTGGTCTGTTTAGTCATTTTCTTTCACCTTCAATTTGAAAGTATAGGGCAGAAGCTCGCGCACGCTTGTCGTCAGCACGTCACCGTTACTGCTACCGAGAAACACGGGCATCTCGGGCGCGCAGAACTCGGCAAGCACCTGCCTGCATACTCCGCAGGGATAACAAGCTCCGCGCTCGCTCTCGCCGACCTTACCGCCGACGACCGCTATAGCAACGAAATCTCTTCTTCCCTCGGATACCGCCTTGAATATCGCCACGCGCTCTGCGCAACAGGTGGGGGTAAAGGATGCGTTTTCTATGTTGCATCCCATATATACAGTTCCGTCAGCGCAAAGCAGAGCCGCACCGACGGCGAAATTTGAATAGGGCGAGTAGGATGCAAGTCTTGCGCTCTCTGCCGCCGCTACCAAATCCTTTGAGTTTATATTCATATATACCTCTGTTATATTCAGATATTTCTGAGCTCGAGCGCTCTTCCCTCGGTCTCAAGATCTACGTCGAGAAGCTCGGCAACGGTTGCGGAAATATCCGCAAAGCTCTCACGAGTGCCGAAATTGTCGGGCGAGATGCCCTTGGAATAGATGATAAGAGGGGTATATTCGCGCGTGTGGTCGGTGGTATTGAGATAGCACGGATCGCATCCGTGATCTGCCGTCACCATCAGCACGTCATCCTCGCGAAGCTTTGGAAGAACTCTCCTCAGCCAAGCGTCAAATGCGTTGAGTCCGCGCGCGTATCCCTCTGGATCGCGTCTGTGTCCCCAGCTCATATCAAAGTCGACGAGGTTGGTAAAGCAAAGTCCCTCGAAGTCACTCTCGATGAACTTCTCGGTGAATGCCATTCCCTCCTCGTTCGAGTGGGTTCTCTCGGCTTCTGTAAAGCCAACGCCCGCGAAGATATCCGAGATCTTGCCGACCGAAACAGATGCCTTGCCTGCTCTCTTTACCGCCTCGGGCAGAAGAACTGCGGGGGGCTCGAGAGAATAGTCGCGTCTGTCGGCGGTGCGTGTATAACTGCCGTCGGCATTCTCAATATAAGGGCGAGCGATAATTCTTCCGACACCGTCCTTTGTGCCGACAAGCTCACGGCGGAGCTGCTCGCAGATACGGTAAAGCTCCTCAAGTTCCATAACGCCGTTTACCTGAACGGCGAGCTGAAGCACGCTGTCAGCCGAGGTGTAGATGATGATCGCATTCTTCTCTTTTGCCTCTTTGCCGTAATCGTTGATGACCGCAGTGCCCGAATAGGGCTTATTGCAAAGAAGCTCTCGTCTCGATATTTTTCTTACCTTATCGAGTATCTCCGCATTAAAGCCGTCGGGAAAGGTGGGGAGCGGCGCGGACGAGATATGTCCCGCAATCTCCCAATGTCCGACGGTGGTATCCTTGCCGAGCGAACGCTCGGTCATTCTTGCGACCGCGCCGAGTGGCGAGCTTGTCTTGCCGAGAAATTCAAGTCCGTCGATATTTCCGATACCGAGCGAGCGGAGCGTGGGAATATCGAGAATTCCCGTTTTGTGCAGACTGCCGAGCGTATGCGCGCCTGCATCACCGAAAGCCGCCGCATCGGGCATCTCTCCCGCGCCGACGCTGTCAAGCACTATCAAAAAAACTCTTTTTGCTCTCATAATTTTCTCAGTTAAACGAAATAGCGACGTCGAGTGCAAGCTCGATCATCTCGTTAAATGTGTTCTGTCTGTCCTCTGCAGAAAGTGCCTCTCCCGTAACGAGAGAGTCAGACACCGTGCAGATAGCAAGCGCGCGCTTGCCTGCTCTTGCGGCGTTCATATAGAGTGCCGCCGCCTCCATCTCAACGCCAAGCACACCAAGCTTTCTCCAACGGAGATTGCGCTCGGGATTGTCGTCGTAGAATACGTCGGACGAAAGGATGTTTCCAACGTGGATATTGAACTTCTTTTCGCGACCGAGCTCTACTGCCTTCTCAAGCAGATCGAAGTCGCAAATGGGTGCGAACGCGCCGTCAAATCCGAACTGACTGCCAAAAGAGGAATCGGTGCAAGCGCCCATTCCGAGAATTATATCGCGGACCTTTATATCTGCGCTCATCGCGCCTGCCGAGCCTATTCTGATGATATTCTCAACGTCGAACGCATTGTAGAGTTCGTAGCTGTAAATACCCATCGAGGGCATACCCATACCGCTCGCCATTACCGAGACACGCTCACCCTTCCAAGTACCCGTGTAGCCCTTGACACCGCGGACATCGTTGAAAAGGACCGCGTCGGTAAGAAATTTATTTGCGACGAGCTCTGCTCTCTTGGGGTCGCCGGGCATAAGCACGGTCTTTGCTATCTCTGCGGGGGTAGAATTTATATGCGGGGTGGGATAAGAAAGTTTACTCATAATTATTCTCCTTTATTATTTCTGAATTATCTGAATTATTTCTGCGGACTTCCCTCAACGTAGTAGGAAGCCTCCATATCTGCCATACAAAGCAGGAATGCGAGCGGGAACATCTCAAGTGCCTTACCTACCTGATTTGCGTCCTCCGTGCCCGAAAAGCCCATATGGTAACGTATCGCGAATGCCTCGTCGCGAGTGAGCTTCATAAAGCCCGAGATTATATATACCGACTTCTCTCCGTGACCGTAAGGAAGATTGTCCTCGATAGTGTAGTAAGGCACGCTCTCCCACACACCGTTCTTCTTTACGTTTCTCATCTCGACCTTGTAGAAGTTAGTCTTGCAAATATCGTGCAGAAGCGCGGCGATAGCAAGCGACTCCTCAGAAAACTCAAATCCGTACTTCTTGCAGAAGCGCGAATTCTTCACCTGATCGCAAAGACATTCGTACACGTTGAGGCTGTGCTCAAGCAGTCCGCCCTCGTACGCGCCGTGGAAACGGGTAGATGCGGGTGCGGAGAAGAAATCTGTCTTCTCGCAAAGGTAGTCGAGTAGCTTATCTGCTCCCTCGCGCTGAATGCACGCGTTATATATCTCAATAAATTTTTCTCTGTTAGTCATATACACCTCAAATAAATTTTATTCTGTCATATTACTGCGCTTGCGCCTTACCCACCACAGATAAAGTCCTGCACCGAAGATAAGTATCGGGACTATAGCCACGAATACCGTACCGACGACGGTGGGGGTACTTTCCTTTATAGCGAGGAATTCAAGCATATCGTAGGCTACGGGAGTCATAGACGGCACGGTCGCCTCAAATACCTTGCTCGACCAGAGCACTATCGAGCTTACAGTGTACATCGCTTTGGTGTAGTTTGCACTCTCATCCTCGGAGAGCATCTCATCGGATGCCTTATTGAAAGTATCAGCACCCGTGACCCACACGAGCATCGGTCGCGCGTTGTTCGTGACTGCAACTCCGTATTTGACGGTGGTCTTTTCGTCGGAGCCTTCGTTTGCGATCTCGCGGCTAAAGAGCGCGGTGTACTTGAGCGCGCTGTTCGAGCTATCCTTAGCTATCGCGCTTGCTCCCTCCATATTCATCGTAACCGTTTTGTCACCGCTTGCGAGCATCGCAAGCGCGGCAGCAGAGGTATTTATAGTTACCTCGCAGGTATCCTCTATCGCAATAGTGTTATCCACCGAAAGTCCTGCATATGCGAGCAAGCGCGAGAGGTTGGGCATATCGTTGTTATCCTTGTTTGTAAAGATAACGACTCTGCCGCCCTTTGACATATAATCGATGAGCATATCGACCTCGGCTGTGCTGTAATCGCTCGTTGGCGTATTGATGAAGAGCATAGACGCTTCGGGCGGAATTGCACTGAGCTTCGTGATATCAAGCGGACCGCCCTGGGTATTTCTCTCTCCGTGTCCGCTGACGAAATAAAATGTAGGAATATAATCAGCGGTCACGTACTCGACAGCGTAATTGAGCACGCTCTCGACATCCATATATCTCGTCGAGTAGTATCCAAGTGCCTGATACATCGTGTAATATTCGTTAAACTTTGACTTATCCGAGCTCGACATATTATTATAGTAGGGCGAGTACTGCTCGATCATCTGACCGAGGCTCGTGATAGTGCTCTGAAGCTGACTCGAGCTCATATATCCAAGGTCGGGGTAAGCCGAGTTGTACCACTTAAAGAGTGAATCCGCGCTTATAATCTTCTCTCTTCTCTCGCTCTCCACAAGGATGCAGAAGGAAAGGTTATCTGTCTCCTTAAAGCCGTGCTCGGCTCTGAAGTCGGTATCCTTCGAGGTATCTACTTTCTCAAGCGTGAGTCTTGGCGACGCATCGCAGTAGCGTTCGATAAAGCTTACGAGCTTCTCCTCGCTCCTGTCCGCATCGATAAGATAAAGAGTTATGTCCTCGTCGAGCGACTTTATAAACTGCTTTGTGGTCACACTTCTCTTATACACCGAGTTTGCGCTGACATCCACCCAACGCATAGTCGACGGAAGCAGCGCCGTAAGTGCGCTTAGCGCGATAACCGCAACTGCGGTAACAAGGCAGGGCAGAGAGAGCTTGAACTTAGAGCTCTTGCGGACTCTCGCGGTCTTGGAGTAGAGATATTTTACCGCGATCATAATAAAGAGCACCGATAAAAGCAGATAAAATACTGTCGACGAGAGGTCGAGCTTGCCGTAGATTATCGGGTCAAAGCGTCTGAACGGCGAGATAAATCTTGCCGCGGTCGCTATGGGTGCGGGCATCAGCGTTGCGATAGATCCGAGCAAAAACAGAACTGCGAGTAGCGCGTAAGTAACGGTGAGTGCCAGCCATCCCTTCTTGAAGAGCGCGGAGAATGCCATCGACATCGTGATAACGAATATCTCGAAGATTATCAAAAAGAGTATGGATGCGTAAGAATAGAGATAAGACGGAGTACCGAAAAATCCTATTACAACGGGGAAAGTGCAGATAACTGCGTTGGGAATCATCAAAAGCGTGAGTATTGCAAGCAGCTTGCCAAGCACTATATCGGATGCCGTGATCGGAAGAGTTGCAAGATACTCGTCGCTTCCCTTCTTGCGCTCGTCGGTGATAACAAAGCAAGCTATGATCGGGATGATCACCGCGACTATGAGCGAGAAAGTTGCGACCGATGAGTCAAGCGTGGGGTATGCGAGTCTTATGTTGTTAAGTGTAAAGACGAGTCCCGAGAAAGCCGCGATCATCGCGATCGCCGCCATAGAACGAAGACTGCGAAGATGTGACTTGAATTCGCGTACAAATATTGCTCCCATATCACTCTTCCTCCTTTTCGTTCTGTTCGTTTGCCGCCGAAAGCGCGTCTATAACGTCTGAGAGCGCGAGCGTAGAAAATCTCAGAGAAACCACCTCAGCGCCGAGAGACTCTACAGCCTCGCTGACAAGCGAGGTAACGCCCTCCTTGGTGCTGCACTCGAGTCGCAGATCGTTTATCGCTCCGCTCGCGTTCGATGTCTTGACCGATACCACCTGATCGATGCTCTCGATGGTCGACACTATGTCGGAAAGATCAATTCCGTTTGCGCGGACACGCAGGATCGCGCTTACTGTTTTGTTGAGCCTTGCGAGAAGCTCGTCTATCGGCTCGAAAGCAAGCAGAGCTCCGCCCGACAGCACGCCCGCGTAGGCGCAAAGCTCCTCAAGCTCGTTGCTACTCTTGGAAAATAGCAGAACGACCTTCATATTACCAAGCATTCCGATAAGCTTCTTTATCTCGTCGCGCTGAGCCGAGTCAATGACCGCCAGAGGCTCGTCGATGATTATAACGTCGGGATTTCCGATAAGCGCGTTCGCGTATGCGGCGCGCTTCTTCTCGGATGTCGAGAGAGATGCAAGGATGGTCTCAGCCTTTTCGGAAAGTCCCGTCAGCTCAAGTGCCTCCTTGATCTGTCTTGCTCTCTTGTCGGGATCAACTCCCTTTGCCTTGCCCGTAAAGTCGAGCAGCTCGCCGAGCGTCAGGTCGCACGGAAAGATGCAAGCATCCGGCACGTAGCCGATCTTTTTCTTTATCTTCGCGGTCTGCTTTTTCGATGCGTGCATAGCCTTATCCTTATACAGCATCTCGCCGCCATCTATCTCGCACGCGCCGCAAAGGAGAGTCGCAAGAGCGGTCTTGCCCTCCTTGCCCTTTGCAAAAAATCCGTATATTCCCTTCTCTTCGATCGAGAAAGAGATGTCATCTATCTTAAAGCCGTCGGAGAATGTTTTTGATACACTTCTAAGCTCAAGTAAGCTCATTTTTAGATCCCTCCAATTTTTTCGTTTCTGTAAAATCATTCCTCTCTCTGTTCTCTCGCAAAAGCTTTTTTGCGGCAAAGACCATAAACAAGAGATGGCAGCCTGCCGTCAGTGCCCAGCTTATCGGGTAGGATATATAAACGCTGAGAGGGCTGTCGTTGTATACCTTGAACACCGTCATTATCCAGAGAATTCTGAAGCCGCACGCGCCGCACAGCGAGATTATCATAGCCGTGACCGAGCGGTCGAGTGCGCGCAGACCTCCGCAGAATACGTCCATAAGACCGCAGAGGAAGTAGGTCGGGATAATGATCGTAAATCTCATCATAGCCGCCGCGACCGCCTCGTCCGACTGAACGTAGAGATGGATGAGCGGATAGCGGAACAGAAGCAGGATCGCACCGCAGCCGACACCTATCGCTGTGACGATAAGTGCGCTGTAGACGGTCAGTCTGCGTATATTCTTGAACTTTCGCGCGCCCACGTTCTGACCGATAAAGGTCAGTGCCACGTGGTAGACCGAGTTCATCGCAACGTAGAGAAAGCCTTCGATGTTGCTCGCCGCCGCCGAGCCCGTGACTACTGTGTCACCAAAGCTGTTGATCGAGGATTGGATAAGGACGTTCGAGAGCGAGAAGAGGGATGACTGAATACCCGAGGGAATTCCTATGTAAAGTATCCTCTTCACTTTCGCGCCGTTCATTCTCATATACTTGAGCGAGAGGCGGAGCGGTCCGCTCGTCCTGAACATATAAACGAGCGCCATAACAGCCGAGAGATACTGCGAGACTATGGTGGCGATCGCAACGCCGTCAACGCCCATATCAAAGAGCGTGACGAGCAGGACATTGAGCGCTACGTTGACGATACCCGATATCGCGAGGAATATCATAGGTCTCTTCGAGTCGCCCACCGAGCGTATCATAGCCGCCGCATAGTTATATACCATCGACGCGGGAACGCCGAGGAAGATTATCTTCATATAGAGCGTGGAGAGCGGAAGTACCTCTGCGGGCGTGTCCATCAGCTCAAGCAGATCGCCTGCGAGGAAAAATCCCGCTATTCCTATAATGACACCGAGGAATGCCGACATCAAAATGGATGTGTGCGCGACCTTTCTGACCTCGTCCGCCTCTTTAGCTCCGACGTGATGCGCGACCGCAACGCCCGCACCGACCGAAAGTCCCATAAACAGACCTACCGTGAGGTTTGTTATCGAGCCCGTGCTTCCAACAGCGCCTACCGCGATATCTCCGCGGAAATGTCCGACGATAATAAGATCGGCGGCATTGTAGAAGCTCTGCAAGAGTCCCGTTACAACGAGCGGGATGGCGAACATTATCATTTTTTTGAGGAAAGGTCCCTCTGTCATATCGACAGTCTTTTTTAATCTGTGCATTTTCTTGCCCTTCTGAAAATAAAACAAACGCGTAAAATTGCCTATATATAATAATAAAACATTATTATACAGAGTAATTATACCACCAAGAAAATATAAAGTCAATAGGTAGTGCCAAGGCTTTTCAAAAAATTAAAATTTGCTTGACAAATGAGCTATAATGTGATACAATGAAATCACAAGGTAAGTTCTACCGTAAAACCAAAATCAACACAACCGCTATCACGGGATTTTACCTTGATAGCGGTTTTTTGCCTATTATGTTAGTTTGTGTTTTGAATATTTGCTACTTTTTTGAAAAAAAGTAGCACAAAAAACTTTAATGAAGGAGGTTTTCGTATGTACTACACTCGCAATTTAGCCCATATTCACATTTTCAACAGAAGATCTCCGCTTGTCTTAAGCATTCTCGGCATATAGGATAGAGTCCTGTATGTTCATATAGAATTCTGTTCTATATGCCTTTTTGAATTGCAGGTTTTAAAACAAAAATTCAAAAAAGGAGAAAGAAATGAAATTTAAAATAAAAAAATCTTATTACCGTCTCTTTTCGGTATTTCTCTCGCTCGTTATGATCGTTATTTCGATTCCGATAATGTCTATCAATGCAAATGCGGTCGACGAAGATTTTTCGGGCATCTGGTTGTTTAACAACGTTAAATACGATACAAAGTTTATACATATAAACGATAATAACGGAACGAGTCAAGAAGGCGAGATAATCGAGCTTCACAATTACAATAAGTATTGGGCTCTGCGTTGGTATATCATAAGCGTAGGCGGCGGATATTACAAAATAGAATCGGTAATAAGCGATAAGGTTCTTACGGCGCCTACGGGATATAACAACGATATAGTGACTCAAACAGACTATGATGATCTTAGTACGCAACAATGGAAATTTATTGAACAATCCGACGGAACCTATAAAATTTCACCGAGAAGTAATCTGAATTATTACTTAGCGGCAGGAGATATATCAGATGAGGCAGATCAAAATCTTGAAATAAGGACTGTACGCACTGATAGCAGTGATAAGTGGAATTTGATCGATATCAATTACCAATACCATGTTTCTATCCAACATTATTATGATTTTGAATATTCAAACCGCTTTTGGAATGTAGGTTCTGACATTTCGGACTATCAAGATGTATGTTCTGATATCTTGTCGCAATTGTTTAACGTAAAAGTAACTTACTCTGTAAAGTCATTTTATTCAAGTGCGGACTACTGTTTTGATGGCGATGGGTGTGCTACTCATAAAACGCATGCCAGCTTAAGAAACAACATAATTTCTATGTACGGAGAAGGCAATGCGACAACAGCCAGAGTTATATGGACGGGGCATACGCTAACATCGTGGCAGTCTAATTACCTTCAAGGTCAAGAGACGATAGTAATAACCGTCAACACAGTAGCCGACTATATTCCACCTGAGACTAGCGAAGACATTGCTTATATCTTCAATTACCGCATATACACGTTGCTTCATGAAACGTCTCATGTCTTGGGGGCGTTAGATCATTATTGCTATGAGGATGGTATTGGAAAATGTAGCAATAACGGTTGTTACACTTGTCGAGTTGACAGCAATTTACAAACGGATGGAGTATGTATGATGAAAGACCTCATATTCGACTTGAATGATAGATTAGAGGATGAAGATTTGGCGGAAATATACTGTGACTTTTGTATGAGTAACACAGAAGATAATGGTATCCCAAAGCATTTAAGCAATCATCATTAAGTACTTTTGGAAAGGAGAAAATATTATGAAAAAAAGCTTTGCTTTACTGTTGATTATATTACTTTCTATTACCATTCTTACAGGCTGCAATACGCAGGAAGATCATTCGGATACTGACATAGATAGTGATATTATTACTGTCTCAAGCGAAACTTCAGAAGAGACACCAAAGAATACAGACATAAAAGAAGAGCCGTTCGGTGGATATAACAAATCAGTTGGTTCGCTTGAAGAACTCGCACTAATGAGAGAGTTGTTCTACTGTACGGACGAAGAAAAAGTGTTTAGTTTTTTGCAGCATCGGGGGATGTTTAAGGTTGAAGAACTTTTACCGTTCCTAAATGCGGTTGATTATGTTCCTTACGTTAAGACTATAGACGGAGAGATAACTAGGCTCTACTATACCGAAAGTGCTATTAGCTCAAATAAAACATTTCAAATTGGAACAACGGACGAAAAAGGTGATTGGGTAGAGCTTCTCTTTTATTTGGTTGAAGAGCAACTGAACGATCCTGTAGCGTATGCAACCGAAGCCGCATCCAATAGAGGCGGCTCGCTCCTTGCTGAACCGTTAGAAAGCGAAGATAAAAGGCTCACTATTATTTCCGAGCAAAGAGAGAATTTTACTTTTCATAACTTGAAAAACGGTATAGAATGGTGGGGAGTATTGGACGGAATGGCT
>JAGBIA010000123.1 GCA_017935225.1 Clostridia bacterium
AATGGCATGAATTGGCTTGCGCCGTGAATTGAACTTCGTTCATGAATTGCCTTCGGCATGATAAAGCATAGCAATTCAATTCATGAAAACAAAGTTTTCAAATCATGAAGCCGTCAGGCTTCAATTCATGACGCAAAGCGTAAATTCATTACTATCTGGAGAAAATTGTCTGAAGCAACGCAAAAGCACTTATGACAAACGATTTATTCGTTATCATAAGTGCTTTTTGTTAAAACTTCGTTATGGCGCTCCGACAAATCTTGCCGAGTGTCGTTTTAAAAGATATAGAATTATTCTCCTGCGTTGCAAGCTCCGCACTTCGCATATCCCTGCGAAAGTATATCCGCAAGCTCGCCGTTGTACTCCTTCTTGTTACTATCGGACATAGCAGAAACGCTGCTGCAAGTAGGAATATGAACTTTCATCTTACTCGTGTTGAGTATGTACTTAGGCCCTTCCTCACCGCTGTTATTATCGGGGGTTTCCTCGTTACCTGCGTTGCCGCCCTCTTCGCCCGAGAGCCAGCTCTCACCGGTCGCGTAGTCGATGGTAATACCGGGCTGAACATTGTACGCGTATACATTGAAGCTGATACCCTCGCCGTTATCCTCTACCGAGTAAGCCTCCATATGAACGCCTCTTGCGACGAGCTCGTTCTCATAGAACATAGGAGTTACGCGGTACATAACGTGGTTACCCGTTTCCTTTACGTAGTCGGCGATCATATTCTCGAACTCGACCATGCCGTCCCAGTTCATATATCTCGTTCCGGTGATGAGGTTCTTTTTATTTGCATTCTCGCCTGTGAGCTGGAAGCCAATGAGGTGGCAACGGTTGTAGAGATTGCCGCCGCTGACGAGGTTTCCGTCATACTGCTTCTGCACCCAACCCGTAGGCTTGATACTGCCGATGTCGCCTCTGTCCTCTGTAGGCATCATCTCTGTACCAACGCAAGCCATAACGTATCCGCATCTGCCGAGGTTATCAAGCTCGCTGTAGAATTCGTAACCCTCGGTGGTTATCTCCTCTTCGGTAAAAGCAGGCTTATTATCGTTGATGGGAGTCCAGGGATTGCCCGAGAAATAGGGTATTCCGAGCAGATCGCATATCGGATCTCTCGCCGTGTCGTTGCCTTCTCCCTCATTGTTTTCGGGAGCGTCGGTGGGTTTCTCTGTCGTTTTATCGGCGGGATCGTCCTTATCTGTGGGCTTATTGGTCTGCTCGATCTTCTCGGACGTAGCATCAGGCTCGCCGCCGAGTCCGAGGTCCCCGATGTCACAGCCCGTAAACGCAAGGCAAAGTGCCATCAAAAGAGCAAGAAGAGCTATTATACTTCTTGTAAATTTCATTTTCTGTAAGTCTCCTTAGTGATTTTTTCGTGTGAATATCCCGCAAATTCCTCGCTCGATGCGAGCTTGAAGCCAAGCGCGGCGAGATCGAGATCGAAATAGGTGTCGGTCGGGTAGCGTCTGTTCCACTTATAGACGATCACCTCTTCGATGCGATCAGCGTAGGGTGCAAGCGCTCTGTCCTCAACGAAGCAGAAGTCGCCCTCGCATGCGAGCTCAAGAAAGTCCTCGTCGCAAAGGATATCCGCGTCGCTGCCCTCAAAGAGCAGCATTGAATAGGGCGAGATGCAAAGGCGCGCGCCCCTGCATTGAGCGATAACGTCGGCATTCAGCACGCGGTCTCGGCTCTGTCGGCGGTGATTGAACATCATTCCGCCCTTGTCCTCAAGGCAAACGATGACTCGCATCGCTTATCTTCTGCCGTGCGCCGCAAGCATATCGTGCTTGAGCTGCCAGAGCTTCTCGGAAAGGTCGACGTAGTAGTTGTGAGGATTGCTGAAACGGCGAACTTCGTCCCACATACCCTCGATCTCCTCGGCGCAGTGCTGTCTGATCTCTGCGAGCGTGGGAAGCTTGTATACCTGCTCGCCATTTCTGAAGACCTGAACGAGAAGCTCAGTCGCGCTGAAGTTCTCGAGAGTCTTGCGCTTCCAGGTCGCTGCGGGGTCAAAGATCTCGAGCGGCTTGGTGTCGTCGACAGTCTCGTCGTATACGCAGATAAGATCCGCCTCTGCCTTGCCCGTCTCTCGACCGCGGAGTCTGTAGACCTTCTTGAAATGAGGAGTCGTGATCTTGCCCACGTTCTCGCTGATCTTTATCTTGGGTATTACCTTGCCCTCAGCGTCCTCGACCGCACAGACCTTGTAAACGCCGCCGAAAACGGGATCGCTCTTAGCCGTGATAAGTCTCTCGCCAACGCCGAAGGAATCTATCTCCGCGCCCTGACGGATAAGCTCGCGGATGATGTACTCATCCATCGAGTTAGAGACCACGATCTTGCACTCGGGAAGTCCCGCGTCGTCGAGCATCTTGCGCACCTTCTTTGTAAGATAGGTAACGTCGCCCGAGTCAATACGTACCGCGCAGTTGCGTATTCCCTGCGGATGCAGAATGGTCTTGAATGCCTTTATCGCGTTGGGAACTCCGCTCTCGAGCACGTTGTAGGTGTCAACGAGAAGAGTTGCGTTCTTCGGATAGGTCTTGCAGTAGGTCTCAAAAGCCTCGTATTCGGTGTCAAAGAGCTGTACCCAGGAGTGCGCCATCGTGCCGACCGCGGGAACGCCGTAAGCCTCGTCCGCGATCGTGCAGGCTGTCGAGCCGCATCCGCCGATGTAAGCCGCTCTCGCACCGAGAATAGCCGCATCTGCGCCCTGCGCTCTGCGCGAGCCGAACTCGCTGACAGCTCTTCCCTTTGCCGCTCTCGTAATTCTCGACGCCTTGGTGGCGATGAGCGACTGATGGTTGATCATCATAAGGATGTAGGTCTCGATGAACTGCGCCTCGATAATAGGTGCTCTTACAGTCATAAGAGGCTCACCGGGAAAAACTACCGTTCCTTCAGGGATCGCCCAGATGTCTCCGCTGAAGCGGAAATTTTTGAGATACTCGAGGAATTCTTCCGAAAAGCAGCCTCTGCCGCGCAGATATTCGATATCTCCCTCGTCAAAATGCAGATCGTTGATGTACTCGACTATCTGCTCAAGTCCCGCCACGATGGCGTAGCCGCCGTTGTCGGGGTTGTCGCGGTAGAACACGTCAAAATAGACGATCTTGTCCTTCATTCCGTTTACGAAATATCCGTTGCTCATCGTGAGCTCGTAATAATCGCAAAGCATTGTAAGATTTCTCTTGATGTCTTTCATTTTTTCTCCTTCTTTCGTTCTCGGGAGAGCGCAGGATCCGCCCTTCCCTTTATTTGAGTATATTATTGATAACAGTATAACTCTTTTTGCCCTTTTTGTCAATGACCGAAGCAGATTTTTTAATTTTTAATCCTTGAAAATAGCCTGATTTTTCCATACATATAAAATTTGACTTGTCGCAAAATAATACCAGAGCAAGCCGAGAGAGCGCGATCGTTCTCATGCGGTGCGCTCTTAAAGATATAAAAGATAAACCTCCGCACTTGCGGAGACAAGGAGAATTTATTATGGCAAACAAGCAGGCAAAGCAGGCTCTTGAGCAGATCAAGATGCAGGCAGCAAACGAAGTTGGCGTAAACCTTAACAGCAACGGCTACAACGGTGATCTCACTTCCCGTCAGGCTGGCTCTATCGGCGGTCAGATGGTAAAGAAGATGATCGAGAGCTACGAAAACGGCGCTCAGGGTAATACCAACAAATAACTTCTAAATCAATTTTAGGGCTGTTGCACGCAACAGCCCTTTAATTTTTTAGATAAATCTTGACAAGTTGGGAAAAATGGTTTATAATATAAAAGATATATTGATTTTTAATCATTTTTGGAGGTATTTATGACTATTTATGACGAGCTCGTTGCAAGAGGTCTTATCGCTCAGGTTACGGACGAGCAGGAAATAAAGGACATGGTAAACAACGGCAAGGCTGTTTTCTACATCGGCTTTGACCCCACTGCCGACAGCCTTCACGTAGGTCACTTCATGGCTCTCTGCCTTATGAAGAGACTTCAGATGGCGGGCAACAAGCCTATCGCGCTCATCGGCGGCGGTACGGCTATGATCGGCGACCCCTCGGGAAGAACTGATATGCGTCAGATGATGACTCCCGAGACCATCGCGCACAACTGCGAGTGCTTCAAGAAGCAGATGAGCCGCTTCATCGACTTCTCCGAAGGCAAGGCTATGATGATCAACAACGCAGAGTGGCTCCTCGATCTCAACTATGTTGAGGTTCTTCGCGAGGTCGGCTCCTGCTTCTCTGTCAACAATATGCTCCGCGCAGAGTGCTACAAGCAGAGAATGGAAAAGGGACTCTCTTTCCTTGAGTTCAACTACATGATAATGCAGTCCTACGACTTCTACCACCTCTACAAGACCTACGGCTGCAATATGCAGTTCGGCGGCGACGACCAGTGGTCGAATATGCTCGGTGGTACTGAGCTCATCAGACGTAAGCTCGGCAAGGACGCGTACGCTATGACTATTACCCTGCTCCTCAACTCCGAGGGCAAGAAGATGGGTAAGACTCAGTCGGGCGCAGTATGGCTCGATCCCGACAAGACCTCGCCTTACGACTTCTACCAGTATTGGAGAAACGTTGCGGACGCTGATGTTCTCAAGTGCATCAGAATGCTCACATTCCTTCCCCTTGAGGAGATCGACAAGATGGACTCCTGGGAGGGCGCTCAGCTCAATACCGCTAAGGAGATCCTCGCGTTTGAGCTTACAAAGCTCGTTCACGGTGAGGAGGAGGCTGCAAAGGCTCAGGCTCAGGCTCGCTCGCTCTTCAGCGCAGGCGGCGCGGCGGACGCTCCCGAGTTCGTGCTTACCGACGATGACTTCACGGGCGGCATAGTTGAAGGACAGATAGACATCGGCTCCGTTATGGTTAAGGCAGGGCTCGTAAAGTCCAAGTCCGAGGCTCGCACTGCTATCCAGCAGGGCGGCGTTACGGTTGACGACGTCAAGATAACCGATTTCAAGACTTCTTACACCAAGGCAGATCTCTCAGAGGGTAAGCTCTTCCGCAAGGGCAAGAAGACCTTCGTTAAGATCATCGCTAAATAATTTGTTTTCCGCGGATGGATATCCGTAAAAATACAATTAACTTTTGGAGGTTTACAAAAATCATGAGCAACAAAACAGCAAAGCACGTTATGTCAACAGAATTCAGCGTTGGCGCGATGATTTGGAACGGCATCATAGGAACATTTATTTCCACTGTTCTCATTGGTATTGTAGCAGGCATTTGCTATGTAACAGTAATTCTCTTCGTTCTGGGAATTCTGTTCAGCATCCTCGCCTTTATCAATGCTATAGGCGGAATATTCACCGTTATCGGTATGTTCAGATGCAAGGGTCATCTCACCGAAGAAGGCGTTTACGGCAGAAAGTCGGTTTTCGGCTCCTTTGACGTTACATTCGACAAGGTAGTTTCTATCAGCCGCCGCAAGAAGAACCTTACCATTGTAGCTCTCGACGAGAACGGCAAGAAGAAAAAGTACAACCTTACCGCTGTTAAGAACGCAAAGGACTTCGAGCAGGCATTCAATCAGACCATGCTTGCATACCGCAACGCAGATGCAGAGGCTCCCGCAGAAGCTCCTGTTGCTGAATAATAAATACACAACTAAAAAAGACACGGCGCTCCGCCGTGTCTTTTCTATTTAGTTACTTGCCTGAAGTCTGCGAAGCTCGGTCATGAAGGTCTCGATGTCCTTGAACTCGCGATAGACCGAGGCAAAGCGCACGTAGGCTACCTCGTCCTTCTCCTTGAGCTTGACCATTACCATCTCGCCGATCTCTACCGTGCTTATCTCTGTTCTCAGAGAATTCTGAAGCTCGGATTCTATCTCGGCTGCAATATCCTCAGCGTTTACGGGGCGCTTCTGACACGCTTTAAGCAGACCGGAGAGCAGCTTATTTCTGTCAAAAAGCTCCTTAGTTCCGTTCTTTTTGGTAACTATTATCTGCACCGTTTCAACTATTTCAAAGGTCGTGTATCTTTTCTGACATGCAAGACATTCTCTTCTGCGACGGATGCTGTTGCCCTCCTCAACGTGTCTTGAATCGATAACCTTACTGTCTGCAAATCCGCAAGCGGGACATTTCATATCTTTCACCTCGTGCCTTTCGGCGCTTTTTTATTTGTTCTTTACTTACATTTTAGCATATTTTTTCACAAAAGTAAATAGCTTTCTTGCTGAAAATTGTGTTCCGTGGGCACTTTTTTACGATTTAGACACAATATGTAGTATATTCACTCAGATATTTCCTGTTTTAGTTGCTACTTCTCGTTTTCTGTCACTGACAACGTCAAAAAGCTGATAGGGTGGCAATCCCTCGCTCTGAACCAGATCAAAAAGCTTCTCGGCGCAGATCGGATCATCTCCTACAAGCTCTGCTGAGAACTCCTCTCCGCAAATTGAAATACAGTACGCTGTGTTTTCAAAAACTCTTAGCTCTATCAGGCAGTATATAACTCCCTGCACTCTTTCCACCTTAAGTAAAGTGGTTTCAAGCGAGCTCGGATTTCTTGTGGATTTAGTTTTAACGCTCATAATTCGCCTCCTAAAATGTTTCGGACGCCGTCCGTGTTTTCATTATACACCGCCGAAAAGCAAGCGCTCCGATTAAGATTTGCTTGCGTTTTTGTGGGGCTGACACAAGATATTGCGTCGTTGGAAAAATTCTAACACAAGCGCTTTGAAATTTATGTCGCTTTTTGCATAAATATTCATATTTTTTCAACTTTAACCGACAAAATGCGAGCTTTTGCGGAAATTCGCCTTACTGAAATTGTCTTTTCCAAGAATTGTTCCTTGAAATTAGGGGCGGTTTTTGCTATAATTTTATTGAAAACGTAAAGATAGCGTGATATTTTTACAAATAAATATTTTTTGTCAAAAAAGCATATTTTTTCACTAAAAAGGAGGGATTTATGAATAAAATGTCGTTGAAGATAGCTTCAAGGCTGCTCTGCCACTACGGAATTTTTGCAATTCTCTGTCAAACGACCGCCATTCTTTTTTGCGCCACGTTACTCGTCGGCGCTACGGGAGATGTATATTTTCACCGCTTCTTCCCAATGCTCGAATACTCGCTGACAAGCTTCATTCTGGTACTTGCGGGAGCGCTTCTGTTTGAGTACATAGAAAGAAAAGAAAAAAA
>JAGBIA010000124.1 GCA_017935225.1 Clostridia bacterium
AGGTAGCATATCATTTCGACGGAGAAAGACAGATTTACATTGCTGATGTTATTATTTATGCTCCGTATCGTGGAAAGGGATATGGACGCAAAGGATTATTGCTTTTATGTGAAAATTCAAAGACAAATGGCATTAGGGAACTCTATGACGATATTGCCATCGACAGTTCTTCTGTTGCACTATTCCTTAAATGTGGGTTTGTTGAAGTTCTGCGAACCACCGAGTATGTTTTAGTAAAAAAGGAATTGTGAGTTAACCCAATTCCAATTTATCTAACAGAACAAAACGAACCCCGACAGACTCTTGAAATTCTGTCGGGGTTACTATTTGTTTTCTGCGTCGCAATTATATCTTTTTGGACCGCCGGCAACTTGTTGCAGGGACGCACGGTCCATACAAGGAGAAATCAAACTTCCTTATGAGAACCAGCCTTTAACTGCTCTTTTATTTTTAGTTGACCTCTGCCATCGCGTCCTCGATGAGCTTCTTTGCGTGAATGATATCCACAGTCTGCTGATCGCCCGAGATCTCGCGTTCAATGGTGAACGGGCCTTCGTAATTGTACTCGGTGAGGAGCTTCTTTACGACGGTGGGGATGTTAGCCTTTCCGTCGCCCGCGCGGCACTCGTGACCGAGGTACATTCCGTCGGTGGGGAAGAAGCCGTCCTTGATGTGCGTATCCATAACGTACTTGCCGAAAACGTCAAGCGCGTCTACGGGATTTCCTCTGCCGTAGAGGATAACGTTGGCGGTGTCGAGGTTTATTCCCACGTTGTCCGTGCCGATAGCCTGAATGGTGCGGAGCAGGGTGGTGGGGGTCTCCTGACCTGTCTCAAAGAGGAAATACTGTCCCTTTGCCTTCATATATCTGCAAAGATGGCGAAGCGCGACGACAAGTCCGTTGAACTCGGGGTCACTCGAGTTCTCGGGGATAAATCCTACGTGAGTGACCACATGCGTAACGCCGATCTTCTCGGCAAAGTCGGACGCGTTCTTCATCTCGTTAAGGCGAATATTTCTGTAAGCTACGGGAACGAGACCGATCGTGTCGGGACCAGCGGTGAAGTTCCACTCGCAAGGACCGCTCCAGCCTGCCCAAAGGGAAGAAACAGTCATTCCAGTCTCTGTGATAGCGTCCTTTACGATCTTCGCGTGCTCGTCGCTTGTGAATATGCTTGTGTTCCAGATATTAAGCTGGCAGGAAGTAATTCCGATCTCCTTGCACTTGTTAAACTTGTCAACAAGGTCAACTCCGATGTTGTAGCCGACCATAGTTCCTACTTTGTTAGCCATTTCTAACCTCCAATAGTATAGCCGAAGAGAGCCGAACTCACACGGTTTTGAGTGACAAATATCCGCATCTGCGGCAGATAAAATGCTTGCAATATCTTATATTACTGCACATTTTCTCTTTGCATCTGCAAAATATTTGTTCACTCAAAACTGCAAAGCACCCTCCGGCGTTGAAATTTTTGATGGATTTAGTCAAAGCGAGTTGAAGCAAGATGCGCATCTTGCAAGACGAGATTTGGCGAAAGACGCGAAAATTGCTCGTCGCAGGGCGTATGAGTTTGACTCTCTTCGGCTATAGCTCAGCTCCCAAGAAAAACAAGGGAGCTGACGTTATTTGTCTTGCAATTGAATCAGTTTTGTGATACAATAATTAAAGAGCAGAAACGATCGCAGCGGTATCTCTTGCAATAACGAGCTCCTCGTTGGTGGGGAGAACGTAAACTGCTACCTTAGAGCCGTCCTTGGAGATCTTGGTGTTCTCGGAAACGTGAGGAGCGGCATCGTTAGCAGCCTTGTCAAACTCAATTCCGAGGAATTCCATGTTCTCGCAAACGAGCTCACGGAGGTGAGGATTGTTCTCACCGATACCTGCGGTGAATACTACGGCGTCAAGACCGTTCATAATGGATGCGTATGCGCCGATGTACTTCTTGATTCCGTGTGTGAGGATGTTAACAGCGAGGTTTGCTCTCTCGTAGTTGGGATCGGAAGGACCGTTTGCGATAGCGTCCTCAAGGTCACGGGAGTCGGAAGAGAATCCGGAAACTCCGAGGAAGCCCGACTTCTTGTTCATAAGGTTGTCCATCTCCGCGGTGGTAAGTCCCTCGTTTTCCATAATGTAGGTAACGATAGCGGGGTCGATGTCGCCGCAACGTGTGCCCATCTCAACACCTGCAAGGGGAGTGAAGCCCATGGAAGTATCCATAACCTTGCCGCCCTTGACTGCCGAGATAGAAGAACCGTTACCGATGTGGCAGGTTACGATCTTGGTCTCCTCAATAGGCTTGCCGAGGACCTTAGCCATCTCTGCGCTTACAAAGCGGTGAGAGGTTCCGTGTGCACCGTAGCGACGGATACCGTACTTTTCATAGTACTCGTAAGGCAGCGGATAGAAGTAAGCCTCGGGAGCCATAGTCTGATGGAAAGCGGTGTCGAATACGAGGACCTGGGGCTTGCCGGGCATAGTCTCGAGACAGCCCTTGATACCCATAAGGTGAGCGACCGTGTGAAGAGGAGCGAAAGCCTTGCACTTCTCGAGCTTAGCGAGAACCTCGTCTGTCATAAGGATAGACTCGGAGAAATAAGCACCGCCGTGGACAACGCGGTGACCGATAGCCTGGATCTCGTTCATATCTGCAATAACGCCGATCTCCTTGTCGGTGAGTGCATCAACAACAAGCTTCATAGCTGCGGAGTGATCCTTCATGGGAGCTTCCTTCTTGACCTTGATGTCCTTGAGAAGCTGCTTGTGAGTGATGCTCGAGCCCTCGCCGCCGATTCTTTCGCATACGCCCTTAGCGGATACTACTTCGGTCTCGGTGTTGATGAGCTGATACTTAAGAGAACTTGAACCTGCATTTACAACAAGTATATTCATTGTGAGATTTCCTCCATAAAATAATTTTTTTCATATAATTATACAACATTTTTCAGAATTTTTCAATAGGGTTTTTGAGATTATTTGATAATATTTAGTAAAAAGGATAGATAAAGATGAAAAATATCGGAATTGTCTGTGAATTTAATCCTCTGCACAACGGTCACGAGAGACTTCTGCGTTACGCAAGAGAGCTTGGCGCGGAGAGAGTCGTGTGCGTGATGAGTGGAAACGCAACTCAGCGCGGCGAGCTTGCGGTGCTTGATAAATACACGCGTGCAAAGGCGGCGATCGCCGCGGGCGCGGATCTTGTGCTTGAACTGCCTTATCCGTGGAGCTCGGCAAGTGCGGAATATTTTGCACGCGCGGCTGTAGCGGTACTGTCGGGATCTTGCGATACGCTACTTTTCGGCTCGGAGAGCGGAGATATCGAGCTTATCTGCCGCGCGGCGACGCTTGCGGCGACCGATGACTTCCGCGAGGAATACCGCCGCCGCACGAAAGCGGGAGAGGGCGCGGCAGGAGTGTATTTCGATATGCTACGTGATGCAGGCGCGCCGCTCGGCTCGAACGATCTTCTCGGCGTGGAGTATGTCCGTGCGATAGGCGAGCTCGGCGCAGATATGACACCAGTGACGCTGAAGCGCGAGGGTGCGGATTACAACGACGAGAGTATCGACGGCGCAAGCTATCCGTCGGCGACGGCGATCCGCAAAATGTGGCAGGAGCTTGGCTTTGAGGAGAGCGTGAAGCATATGCCGCGCACCGCATATGAGATATACGAAAAGGCTTAATTTGAGGGTGAGATGTGCGATATCTATCAGCTCTCGCGCGCAATTCTGATGTATTTCAGACTCCGCTCGCCCGAGGATCTTCAGAACTACGCAGAGTGCGAGGGCGGTATCGCGAACAGACTTTGCTCGCTTGCCCACGAATGCTCGAGCCTTGAGGAGCTTTACGAAAAGCTCTCGACAAAGCGTTATACCGATGCAAAACTGCGCCGCGCGCTACTGTTCTGCTTGAGCGAGGTCGAGCGCGAGCTTCTTTGCAGCTTTCCCGAATACACCACGCTTCTCGCCGCTGACGCAAAGGGCAGGGAACTGCTCTCGGCACAGCGCAAGAGCGGTGGCATAAAAGTCGTGACAAAGCCCGCCGACGAGCCTGCAGAGAGCGCACAGACAAAGGCTTCGCGCAGACTTGACGCGATCTTCACGCTTGCAAAAATGCAGCCCAACGCCAGCGGAGAATATCTGCGCCGTGGCGCGTATATTGAGTAAATATTGAATAAAAGCATACAGTTTTACGCTTTATAAAAAATATGTTGACTTTTTGACTTTTCCGTGATATACTATATAAGATAAGATTTAACATAACGAAGGGAGATATATAGATATGGCAGAAATAAAAGAGATAGTAAGCGGAAAATACCTTGAATATAAGGGCTTGCCGCTCGTTCGCGAGGGAGATACGATTTGCTACGGCGATATGGAGGGCAAGTGCATACTTATCCTCGAGATAATGTCTTACAAGAAGGTAGACGGCAAGGATCTTCCCGACAACATCATCATTCAGGTGGTCGATCCCAAAAATCAGAACAAGATATTCCGTCAGGGAACCAAGCAGGGACTCTTTGAGGCGTTCAATCTCGGTCTGGTCTGGTTCGAGCACGAATTGAAAAAGTAAAATTGACTGCTTCATTCAGTATGGACCTCTGTGTTTGAATGAAGCAGTTTCTTTTTGGAAAATGTGTTTTTGTGATTGACAATTTAAGATAACTGTGATATAATATAATGTGGTCTTTTGCGGTCTTTATGCAAAAACCGAATTACGTACGGAAAGGAGAAATATATTGTGACAAAACGTTTTTTTGCTATAGCTCTTGCAATAGCTTTTTTGCTTACTTGCTTTTTCTTTTCTACGTGCGGTACGGATAAGCTCGATCATAACTGCGAATGCGGTGAGTGTGCTGTCTGTGCCTTGAGAGATACTTTCCGAGAGATAATAAAATTATTCGTAGCCTTGGCTGCGGTGTTTATAATTTTGGGATGCGGCAGTTTCTTTAAGCGCGAGTCGTTGCCCGAGTTGTGCAGGGATCTCTTTTGCAGAACGCCGGTCTTTTTGAAAGTGTGTCTTTTGAATTGATGATCGTATTTTAAATTTGAAAATTAAAAAATGATCAATTGATTTGGAGGAATTATGATACAGATAAAAGGTGTTTCAAAGCAATTTCAGAACGAAAACGCTATAAATTACGCAGATATTACGTTTGAGGACGGAAAGTCCTATATGCTTCTGGGCGCGTCGGGTTGCGGAAAATCCACGTTGCTCAATATGATCGCGGGAATTTTGTCGCCCGAGTCGGGTGAAATCTTCATAAACGGTGAGGACGTCACAAAAAAGACCCAGAAGGAAAAGGACAAGTTCAGAATACAGAAGATAGGCTACATATTTCAGGATTTCAAGCTCATTCCCGAAATGACCGTAATGGATAACATCAACATCCTCAGACTTGAGGGCGTAGATACCAAGGGCTCGGACGAGATCTTGAAAAAGCTTGAAATGCTTGATAAGAAAAACAAAAAGGTAAAGCATCTTTCGGGCGGTGAGAAGCAGAGAGTTGCTATCGCGAGAGCGATCGTCAAGATGCCCGAGATAATTCTTGCGGACGAGCCTACGGGAAATCTCAACTTCGAGATAGGCGAGGCGGTTATCAAGCAGTTGCTCGAGATCTCCGCGGGAAAGACGCTTATCGCGGTTACGCACGATGAGAGACTCGGCAAGTATTTTGACTACACCATCGACATGAACGAAATGACGGGAGGTAGAGAAAATGCTTAAGTTTGCTCTTAAAAATATGGCGATAAAGAAGACCAAGATCATTCTTATCGTTATTTCAATAGTTATTTCCGCATCTGTCGCGATCCTCGCTTATAATATTTCCGAGCAGGTCGACGACGGCTTCAAGACCACCGCTGGCTATTACGATATGATCATCGGCCCGTCGGGAAGCTCCACTCAGCTTGTAATGAACACTATGTTCTTTACAGAGGCTCCTCTCGGTACGATCTCGTATGAATACTTTGAGACTCTTGAGCAGGATACGCGAATAAACAAGGTCGTTCCGTTTACGATGGGAGACTCGTATAACGGAGCAAAAATAGTCGGAACTACACCTGATTTCCTTGAAGGCAAGGAGATCGAAGAGGGAAAGACTTTTGCGGCTCCGTTTGAGGCAGTTATAGGCGCAGGCGTTGCTAAAAAATACGGACTTACGCTCGGCTCCGAGATGATCACATCCCACGGACTTGCAGAGGGCGGACACGCACACGAGGCAAATCCGTTTGTCGTTGTCGGAATTCTTGAAGAGACCAAGACCGCGTACGATAACGTGGTGTTCACGTCGGTTAAAACTGTGTGGTCTACGCACGATCACGGTGCGGAAGAGAATCATGAAGAAGAGGGAGAACACGAAGAGCACGAGGAACACGAGGAGCACGGCGATATCTGCGCTATTCTCGTTAAGACCAAGAGCTTTAACTATTACAACCAGGTAAAGACAGAATACAGCAAGAACGGAGCACTTCTGGTCGTTAATCCGTCAGAGGTTTTGCGCGAGGTAATGGAAAACGTTGACCTCAGCTCCAAGATCGTATATATCCTTTGTGTGATCATTCTGATAATGAACATCTTCGTTATCTCGGTCATCACACTGCTCAATATGTACGACTCCAAGAAAGAGATCTCGTTGATGAGACTTATCGGCGTAAGTATGGGTAAGATCAACCTGCTGTACATCATACAGAATGGATTTATCGGATTGCTCTCAACCCTGCTTGCTTTCCTTGCGTCGCGCGGATGCCTCTTGCTTATGGGAGAATTCGTGGCGTCGATGGGAATAGTTCTTGACTGGGCGCAGATCTACGCGTTCGAAATTGTTATTATGGCAATTGTATTTATTATAAGTGTTCTGCCGACGGTCGTCTGCACACTTAATATGTCGAGGAAGGACGGTATATCCGAATGATAAAAAGAATTTTGGCGCTTGCTCTGATCGTGTTGATGCTGTGTCCTATGGTTGCTTCCTGCAATAAGGATGACGGAACTGTACAGATGCTGAGCTTTTCGCAGTCGCAGAGTGTTGCGGAGATGAAGAAGCTTGACGGAAAGCAGGTTTCGATCATAGGCTATATGTCTACGCTGTCGCCCGTTTCGGGAAAATTTATGTATCTGATGAATCTTCCTTATCAGAGCTGCCCGTTCTGTGTTCCGAATACTACTCAGCTCTCGAACACCATGGCTATATATGCCAAGGATAAAAACGGATTTGAGTTTACAGACAGAGCAATACAGGTAACGGGAGAGCTCGAATTCGGAAACTATACCGATGAGTTCGGATACGTTTACAGCTATCGTATAAAGGATGCGACTTATACGGTGCTCGACACAGACGACATGAGCGAGGAGCTCAAGCTCTGGCAGCAGCTTGCTTCGACTAACGTCGTTGCTGATATCTACACTATGTTTGAGTACGTCAACTTCCTTTGCTTCTGGCCTACATATACCGCAAGCTTTGAGGGCGGAAAGGACTATTTGTATCCTACGGATGCGCTGGCATTCGTTGAGCAGGACGGTGCGCAGTATAACTACGGCTACAAGAGCGGATATTTCGACGGATTGATCGCAACGGTCAAGAGCGTCGACGAGACCGCGTTTGCAGAGCTTGTCGCGATCATCGAACGCGCTGAGGATCTTGCGGATGAAGCGTACGACGACCTCAAGGATGAAAAGTATTCGACCGTTCCCGAGTACAGCGATGCTTTCAAGGATGGAAGAACGCAGTACAGGATGGATAACCATCTTGACTTCGACGCGCAGATGCAGTCGGTATACAACGCATTTTCGGATTGGCTCGCAAGCTGGGAGCTTTAATTCGGATAAAGTCAAAGATCATAAAAACCGCACTCGACCACGGGCAAGTGCGGTTTTTTCATCAAATGATTTTTATTTCTTGACAAGCGAGGGAGAAAAATGTTATACTAATATGGGAGCTTATGTATATCTATTTTGCGCTCCCCGGAGGAAAAATGAAAAAGCTGCTTGTTATTGACGGTAACAGTATTCTCAACAGAGCCTTTTACGGTATAAGACTGCTCACCAATAAGGACGGTCTTTACACCAATGCTATATACGGAATGGCGACGATAATCGAACGCCATATCTCTCACATCTCGCCCGACTATTGCGCGGTCGCGTTCGATCTCAAAGCGCCCACCTTCCGCCACAAGATGTACGACGGATACAAGGCGCAGAGAAAGGGAATGCCCGAGGAGCTCGCAGTTCAACTTCCCTATGCAAAGGACTGTATGGCGAAGATGGGCTGTCGTGTGCTCTCGCTCGAGGGCTACGAGGCGGACGATATTCTCGGAACTCTCGCGGCGAGAGCGGCATCCGAGGGCGTGCAGGCGTATATCCTTACGGGAGACCGCGACTCGCTTCAGCTCATCGGTGACACCACGCGCGTGCTTCTTGCCAAGACCAAGGAGACGCTTGACGTGGGCAGGGAGGAATTCTTTGCCGATTACGGCATTAAACCCGAACAGTTCGTTGACGTCAAGGCGCTTATGGGCGACTCGTCGGACAACATCCCGGGAGTTGCGGGAATAGGCGAGAAAACTGCGCTCAAGCTGATAGCTGAGTTCGGCTCGCTCGACGCGCTATATGCTGGACTTGAGGGCGCGAAGCTCTCGCCGTCGGTCAAGCAGAAGCTCACGGACGGCAAGGAGATGGCGTATCTCTCGCAGACTCTCGCGCGCATCAACTGCGAGGTGCCGCTAGGCATCACGCTTGAGGATTGCGCATACGGTGGAATGAAGCAGAGCGAGCTTTACAAGCTCTTTGTCGAGCTTGATTTTTTGGCACTCATAAAGAAATTCGGACTTGAGGGCGCGGCAGAGAGTGCGGGCGAGACTGTGACGGTGGCGCGCACCGAGGCGGCAGAGACGCTCTCGGGCGACATCGGCAAGCTCGCCGACACTCTCAGCGGCAAGAAGGTTGCGATTGCGATAAAGGACGACGGTTCGGTGGCCGTCTACGACGGAGAAAAGAGATATATCTGCGAGTGCATCGGCTGTCTTGCATCTTTTCTTGAAAAAGTCGACGTCGCTATGCACGACACAAAGAGAATGTATAAATTCCTCAGCCGCGCGGGTATAGACGCGCCAAGGGAAATGTTCGATACGATGCTCGCCGCCTACGTGATAGACTCGACTCAGGGCGATTTCTCGCTCCCGAAGCTCGCGCTCTCGTATCTCGGCGCAACGCTTGGCGAGGACTACACCGAGGAGATGGCGGTCTACGATCTGCGCTCGGTGCTCGAAGAGAAGATAGACGAGATCGGCTGTCGCTCTCTGCTTTGCGACATCGAGCTTCCGCTCGCGCGTGTGCTTGCGGAGATGGAGCTTTGCGGCTTCTGTATCGACGTAGAGGGTGTGACTGAATACGGTCGCGTGCTCGAGAAGATGGCAGACGACCTCAAGGAGCGCATATACACCTATGCGGGCGAGGAATTCAATATAGGCTCGCCAAAACAGCTTGGCGAGGTGCTCTTTGAAAAAATGATGCTCCCTGCATCCAAAAAGACCAAAACGGGATACGCGACCGATGCGGAGACTCTGCAGAAGCTCGCGCCTTATCATCCGATAATCGAGGAGATACTTGACTACAGACAGGTCACCAAGCTCAAGTCGACCTATGCCGATGGACTTGCCAAGGCGGCTGACAGCGAGGGAAGGGTGCACAGTATGTTCAACCAGACAGGTACGGCTACGGGCAGACTTTCGTCCTCCGAGCCCAATCTGCAGAACATCCCCGTGCGCACAGAGCTCGGTAAGATATTCCGCAAATACTTCATCCCGAGAAGCGAGGATCACGTGCTGATCGACGCGGACTACTCGCAGATCGAGCTCCGTATCCTTGCGCACGTAGCCAAGGACGAGGCTATGATCGAGGCATTCCGCTCGGGCGAGGACATCCACACGATGACGGCGGCGAGAGTTTTCGGACTTGAGCCCTCGGCGGTGACTCCCGAGCTTCGAAAGAGAGCAAAGGCGGTAAACTTCGGAATACTCTACGGAATAGGCGAGTTCTCGCTCTCCGAGGATCTCGGCATCTCTCGCGCGCAGGCAAAGAAATATATCGAGAGCTACCTTGCGGGATTTCCGAGCATTTCGGCTTATCTCGACGGTATCAAGGAGCAGGCGAGACGCGACGGATACGTTACGACGATGTTCGGCAGAAAGAGAAGGATAGCCGAGCTTGCATCCTCGAACAAAAATCTTCAGCATTTCGGCGAGAGAGTCGCGATGAACAGCCCGATACAGGGCAGCGCGGCTGATATCATCAAGATCGCGATGGTCAGAGTTGCGGACGAGCTCAAAAAGAGCGGAATTGACGCGAGAATGATACTTCAGGTTCACGATGAGTTGCTTGTCGAATCTCACAAGGACTGTGCAGACCGCGCGTATGAGATACTCGTCGAGTGTATGGAGAAGAGCGTAGAGCTGCTCGTTCCGCTCGACGTTGACGCTCATATTGGCAAGAATTGGTTTGATGCGAAATAATTTAAAAAATGTTTACAATTTTAGATGACTCTCTAAAAATTTCTATAAAATGTAAATTTTCCGTCGCGAGAGTAAAAATATGTGAAAAAAATCACGAATTTACAGAACAAATTGATGAAAATCTATAGACAATTTAAAAGTTTTATAGTATAATGATAGAGTATTGTGAAGCAGTAGGGCTTTCACGCTTATTTGCCGCGTATTCTGTACGGAAGAGGGAGAAAAATTTATGAAAATTCTCAAAATAAAGGAGCTTCTTCGTGCCGAGGTGCTCTCGGGCGAAGAATTGATCGACGGCGACGTGCATTCGGCATGCGGTTGCGATATGATGAGCGACGTGCTTGCGTTCGTGAAGGATCAAGCGGTCCTGCTTACAGGACTTTGCAATCCTCAGGTCGTTCGTACCGCTACAATGATGGATATGCGTTGCATCGTTTTCGTAAGAGGTAAGACTCCTACTAAGGACGTGCTCTCTCTTGCTCGCGACGCGGGAATAGTCGTTCTCGCTACGGATATGAGGATGTATACCGCGTGCGGAATACTCTATGAAAACGGACTTCACGGAGGAGAGTGCTCAAAATGACCGATAAAGTTGTTTTTCACTTCGATATCGACGGTAACAACTTCACGTCGGCGGGTGAGGCTTCGGTGAAGATCAAAAAGCTTCTTCGCGAGATGGGCTTTTCTCCCGATACTATCCGCAGAGTCTCTGTTGCTATGTATGAGGGAGAGATCAATATGGTCATCCACGCAAACGGAGGCAGTGCAGATGTTGAAGTCTACGGCGATCGAATAGAGATAATCCTCGCCGACAGAGGTCCCGGTATCCCCAATATCGATCTCGCAATGCAAGAGGGCTACTCGACCGCGCCCGATAATATCCGCTCGCTCGGATTTGGCGCAGGTATGGGTCTGCCAAATATGAAACGTTATACAGACGAAATGAGAATAGAATCCGCACTCGGAGAGGGAACTACTATTTATATGACGGTAAAGACCTGAGGCGGAGAAAGGTTAGAAATGTTGAGGAACAAACATTCCGTTACCCTTGAGCTTTCAAAATGTAAAGGCTGTACCAACTGTATAAAAAGATGTCCGACCGAGGCAATACGCGTTCGCGACGGACACGCAATAATAAAAGATGATAAGTGTATAGATTGCGGCGAGTGCATAAGACTCTGTCCGTATCAGGCAAAGAAGGCGACCTACGATAAGCTCGAGGATTTTACGGACTATAAGTATAAGATCGCTCTGCCCGCGCCTGCGTTCTACGGTCAGTTCAACGATCTTGACGACGTTGACTACATCCTGACCGCGCTGCTCGAGTGCGGCTTTGACGCCGTTTACGAGGTGTCCAAGGCGGCTGAGATAATTACAGAGCACACGCGCAGATATATGAAAAAAGAGGGACTCCCGAAGCCCGTTATCAGCTCGGCGTGCCCCGCGATAGTAAGACTTATCAGCCAAAGATTTCCGTGCCTTGTGGATAATCTCTTGCCCATTATGCCGCCTATCGAGTACGCGGCAAGACAGGCACGCAAGGAGGCGCTTGCTTCTCACCCCGAGCTTTCGGATGAGGATATTTGCGTCCTCTTTATCTCGCCTTGCCCCGCAAAGATAAGCTATATAAAGAACCCGATCGGCGTAGAGAAGAGCGCGGTCACGGGCGGACTTGCAATAAGCGACGTTTACTTCAAGGTTCGCGCCAAGCGCAAGGAGGTCGACGTACCGAAGTCTCTCTCGAACACCGGAATTATCGGACTTAACTGGGCAGGCTCGGGCGGAGAGGCGACCTCGCTTCTTTCAGATCACTACCTCGCTGCCGACGGAATTGAAAACTGCATCAAAGTGCTTGACGAGATCGAGAACGGTAACTTCGGTGACCTTGATTTCGTAGAGCTCAATGCCTGCATAGGCGGATGCGTCGGCGGTACTCTCAACGTTGAAAATCCTTTTATCGCAAAGGCGAGACTACGCTCTCTGCGTAAATATCTGCCGGTCTCGGCTAACCACATAAGCGATGCTGAGGCGCTTGCGGATGAGATATTCTACGACTCTCAGATAGAGGATAGCCATGCCGATATGCTCGCCGAGGACAGAATGACGGCTATCGCAAAGATGGCAGAGATCGAGAGCATCTACCGTGAGCTTCCGCACCTCGACTGCGGCTCCTGCGGCGCGCCCAACTGTCACGCGCTTGCGGAGGATATCATCAAAAACGACGCTTGTAAGAGCGATTGCCTTATACAGCTTCGCGAGAAGCAGAAAAATAACTGATCAAGGAGGCTTCTATGACTGTCAGCGAGCTGGCAAAAACACCCGATTTCCGTGCTGTAATTATGCCTGACGGCGAGCGCGAGATACTCGGCGGATACGCAGGAGATCTGCTTAGCTGGGTCATGGGACGCGCCTCAGAGGGCGACGCGTGGGTGACGATAATGTCAAACGTCAATATCGTTGCCGTAAGCACGCTTGCCGATCCCGCGTGTATCATTCTCTCCGAGGGCGTGAGCCCCGACGAAGAGACGCTGGCGAGAGCAGAGCAGCAGGGAGTGAATATACTCTCGACAACGCTCGATACCTTTGATGCCTGCGTACGCATAGCCTCTTATTTATGACGGCTTACTATTACGATCTGCATATCCATTCTGCGCTCTCACCCTGCGCGGATAACGATATGACACCTAATAACATCGCGGGTATGGCGGTACTTAAGGGACTGCAGATCCTGGCACTGACCGACCATAACTCCGCAAAGAATTGCCCTGCGTTCTTTGAAGCGTGCAAGAGGCAGGGAATAATACCGATCGCGGGAATGGAGCTCTCGACTGCGGAGGATATACATATAGTGTGCCTCTTTCGCGAGCTTGACGACGCGATGAGGTTCGACGCTGAGATCGAGAAGCATCTTATGCCGATCAAGAACCGCCCCGAGATATTCGGCGACCAACAGATACTCGACGGCGAGGATGAGCAGATCTGCGAGTTTGAGACTTTGCTCATCTCCGCAACCGACCTTCCGATCGCAGACGCGATAGAGCTTGCAAGAAGCTTTGGCGCACACGTGCATCCTGCGCATATTGACCGCGAGTCGAACGGTATCGTGGCGATACTCGGCGACGTTCCGCCCGAGTATGACTTTTCCGCATTTGAACT
>JAGBIA010000125.1 GCA_017935225.1 Clostridia bacterium
CATTCAAGTTCTTTTGGTTCTTTTCTCGAAAGAAAAGAACAATAATTACTACTTTAACTAACTAACAACTACTCCAACTAACTATACATAAACTCAAAAAGAGGTTAAAAAAGCATGGAAAACAACACTCATCAGGTATATGATGAAAACCAAATACAAGTTCTTGAGGGACTTGAGGCGGTAAGAAAGCGTCCCGGAATGTACATTGGTACAACGTCTATCCGCGGACTCCACCATCTCGTATACGAGATCGTTGACAACTCGATCGACGAGGCGCTTGCGGGCTACTGTGACAAGATCACGGTGACCATCAACAAGGGCAACAGCGTGACTGTTGAGGACAACGGTCGAGGAATTCCCGCGGCTATACACCCGAAGCAGGGCATTCCCACGCCTGAGGTCGTTTACACGATACTCCACGCGGGCGGAAAATTCGGCGGCGGCGGATACAAGATCGCGGGCGGTCTGCACGGCGTTGGCGCGTCGGTCGTAAACGCGCTCTCCGAGTGGGTAGAGCTTGACGATTGCTACGAGGGCAGACGCTACACCGAGAGATTTGAGCAGGGCCGCGTTGTCCGTCCGTTCAAGGACGAGGGCGAGTATCCCGAGCGTCCTCACGGCGTTCGCGTGACTTTCAAGCCCGACTCGACCATCTTCGAGGAGACGGTATTTGAATACGAAATTCTCGCTAACCGTATGCGCGAGCAGGCGTTCTTAAACGGCGGTATCCGCATCGTGCTTCGCGACGAGAGACCTGATGAGGTCGAAGAGCATATAGAGACAGAATTTCACTTCGAGGGCGGTATCCGCAGCTTCGTAAGCTACCTCAACGAGCAGAAGGTCTGCGAGCTTGTTCACCCCGAGGTCATCTATATGAGAGGCGAGAAGGGCTCGAGCGTGGCTGAGGTCGCTATGCAGTATAACGACAGCTACAACGAGACGGTCATGACCTTCGCTAACAATATGAACACCATCGAGGGCGGTATGCACGAGACCGGCTTCAAGTCGGGTCTTACCAAGGTCCTTAACGATTACGCGCGCAAGGCGGGAATTCTTAAGGACAGCGACAAGAACCTTTCGGGCGAGGACGTCCGTGAGGGTATCTGCGCGATCGTCAGCGTAAAGCTCGAGAACGCGCAGTTCGAGTCTCAGACCAAGGCAAAGCTCGGTAACTCCGAGATCCGTACACTCGTTGAAAACACCGTAGTCGCAAAGCTCGGTGAATATTTTGAGGAAAATCCCGCAGTCGCTAAGGCGATACTCGATAAGGCTCTCGCCGCTTCGCGTGCAAGAGAGGCTGCGAGAAAGGCAAGAGAGCTGACACGCCGCAAGGGTCTGCTTGAGGGCTCGACTCTCCCCGGCAAGCTTGCTGATTGCCAGGAGAAGAACGTTGAGCTGACCGAAGTGTATCTCGTAGAGGGAGACTCCGCAGGAGGCTCTGCAAAGAGCGGACGTGATAGCCGCTTCCAAGCGATACTCCCGCTTCGCGGTAAGGTGCTTAACGTAGAGAAGAACAGACTTGACAAGGTCTACTCCAACCCCTCGCTCATCCCGATAATTCAGGCGCTCGGATGCGGTATCGGTGAGGACTTCGATATACAGAAGCTCCGCTACGGTAAGATAATTATTATGGCAGATGCCGACGTCGACGGCTCGCACATCAGAATTCTGCTTCTGACATTCTTCTTCAGACATATGCGCCAGCTTATCGACGACGGACACGTTTATCTCGCTCAGCCGCCGCTCTACAGAGTCTATAAGAAGAACGGCAAGGGCGCGGAGAGATACGCCTTCTCGGATGCCGAGAGAGACGCGATCATCAAGGAGATGGGCGCGAACGTCGAGGCAGACAGATACAAAGGTCTTGGTGAGATGGACGCGGAGCAGCTCTGGGAGACAACGATGGATCCCGAGAAGAGAACGCTTCTCAAGGTCACCGTCGAGGACGCGATGGCGTGCGACGCGATGTTCTCTCTTCTGATGGGAGACGCCGTTGAGCCTCGCCGTGACTTCATCGAAAAGAACGCAAAATTTGCCGAGAACCTCGATATTTAACCGAGTGTTGATTTTTACAAATTCGGCTGAATATTTATTCAAACCGACTGTTGAGTTTTCCACAAGTTGTGGAAAAGTGTGTTGATAACTCTGATAAATGTCGGGAAAAACCGAGAAAAATATGGATTTTTGTCGACGGTTTAGTGGAATAAAGCGCAAAACCGCTGTGCGAAATAATTTTTGCAAGGTTTGAGGAAAAATATAAATAAGGACGCGTTTTCTGTTCTTTTCTTGAAAGAAAAGAATTCGGTCAAAAACATAGTCGTCTCAAGCGTGAACGCGTGGCGCCCGCTTGATACTCCTTGTTTTTTCCTATTTTCAAGTCGGCTTCATCGTCCGCAGGACGCGCCGACTTGAAAATCAAAAGAACTTCCTGTGGGTGTTGATATGTAGTTTGGATATAAACCGTAGCAATATTCCCTTTGGAAGTTTGGATGTATGTGTCCTTATAAAATCGCTGACGGAACAACGGCAAAAGACGCACATCTGTCTTGGAGTAAAAACCTATTATTCGAACGTAGTGGCGACCTGCGGTCGCCCGCAATATCGGTCACCGATTTTCTTCTTAAAGCGGTCATCCTGAGCGGAGCACGGAGATATTGTAAAAAGAAGAGGCACAAAGCATTAACTCCGTGCGCAGTCGAACCTTTTTTGACGGGGTAGTCAAAAAAGGCGAACAAGCAGCTTGCCTGCGCAGTGAGGGATCTACAAAAGAGTTAGATGTAACCCAACACAACACAAAATGTTACTTTTAAGCCAAAAGGACAGTATAAATCGTAGTAGATCCCGAAAATTGTCTTGACAATTTTCGCTTTTGCTCGAACTCGCTATATTATCGCTCGCTCTCCCAAAAGTTCGACGCGCAACTTCGTTGCTTGCTCAGGATGACACGCTTTAATATGTTTTGTGCGAACCCCGAACAAAATAAAGTGCCGTCTGTTATGTCGCTACCCTTATAAATATCCCAAACCACGATCGAGGCAGGCATAACGATTAAGCACTCACCCAATACCAACCCACCATTCAAGTTCTTTTGGTTCTTTTCTCCGAAAGAAAAGAACAATAATTACTACTCAAACTAACTAACCCCAACTATACTCACCACGAAAGGAAAAGAAAGTGGAAAACGAGAACATAGAATACAGAGATCAAAAAATAGTAGACGTAGAAATGGAGAAGGAGGTCAAGCGCTCCTTTATTGAGTACTCGATGTCGGTTATTGCGGCACGAGCACTGCCCGACGTACGCGACGGAATGAAGCCCGGACAGCGACGCATTATGTACGCGATGTACGAGGACAATCTGACCTACGACAAGCCCTTCCGCAAGTCTGCTACGACGGTCGGTAACGTGCTTGGACGCTACCATCCTCACGGAGACTCCGCCGTTTACGGCACGATGGTAAGAATGGCTCAGGACTTTTCTTACAGATACCCGCTTATCGAGGGACACGGAAACTTCGGCTCTGTGGACGGAGACGGAGCTGCTGCTTACCGTTATACAGAGGCAAGAATGGCGAAGATCTCGGATCAGCTTATGGCTGACCTTGAAAAAGAGGTAGTCGATTTTGTACCTAACTTCGATAACCGCCGCCGCG
>JAGBIA010000126.1 GCA_017935225.1 Clostridia bacterium
ATAAAGAGCGTAGTTCTGGAAAACCATCGCGATCTCTCTGTCCTTAGGAGCAACGTCGTTTACGAGTCTGTCGCCGATAAAGAGCTCACCGTCGGTGATCTCCTCAAGACCTGCGATCATACGGAGAGTGGTAGTCTTACCACAACCGGAAGGTCCTACGAGAACGAGGAATTCCTTGTCCTTAACTTCAAGGTTGAAGTCGGATACGGCGGTAACGCCACCGGGATACTTCTTATAAATGTGTCTAAGAGATAAACTTGCCATTATTTTGAGCCTCCTGAATTTATTGCATGTGGAATCAATAAGTTAGTCTAATATACCTATATTATTATACCAAATTTTCGTTCAAAATGGAAGATGGTAAATTCCCGAAATTTTGTCTTTCGATTTGTGCAATATGTACAATTTTTGCGCTTTTCTATAACTTTGGTTATTGTTTGACCGCAAATAGCTTTAATATATTAAAACTTTATCACTTTACATTCTTCATTGAAAGAGATATTCTCTTCTTCTTAACGTCGACCGCAAGAACGCGCACCTTGACCTGATCTCCTACCGAAACTACCTCGGAAGGATGCTTGACGAAGCGGTTCGAGAGCTCGGAGATATGAACGAGACCGTCCTGATGAACACCGATATCGACGAATGCGCCGAAGTCAATAACGTTTCTGACGGTGCCGCTCAGCACCATATCGGGCTTGAGGTCCTCGATGCCCATAACGTCCTCACGGAGTGCGGGAGGCGTAAAGCTGTCTCGGATATCTCTGCCGGGCTTCTGGAGTTCGGAAACGATGTCGTGGAGCGTGGGAGCGCCGATACCGCATTCCTCGCAGACTTTAGCCGAGCCGTACTCCTTGATCTTATCCGAAAGATCGCCGAGTTTGCCCTCAGCCACGTCCTTCTCGGTGTATCCGAAGATCGCGAGCAGCTTGTGCGCTGCCTCATAGGACTCGGGGTGAACACCCGTGTTGTCAAGGATCTCCTTTGAGGTCGGAACGCGCAAAAATCCTGCGCACTGCTCGAATGCCTTAGCTCCAATTCTCGGAACCTTGAGGATCGCGTTCCTCGTCTTGAACTCGCCGTTCTCTTCTCTGTATTTGACTATATTCTTAGCGGCGGTCATATTGATTCCCGAAATATAGGAAAGTAAAGAGTAAGAGGCTGTATTGAGGTCAACGCCGACCGAGTTTACGCAGTCCTCGACCACGCCCTGAAGTGCGCCGTCAAGTCTCGCGGGCTTCATATCGTGCTGATACTGACCTACGCCGATCGACTTGGGATCGATCTTTACAAGCTCTGCAAGCGGATCCTGAAGTCGTCTTGCAATAGAGACTGCCGAACGCTGCATGACGTCGAAGTCAGGGAATTCCTCAGCCGCGAGCTTTGATGCCGAGTAGACCGACGCGCCTGCTTCGCTTATGATGATGTACTTACAATCGTAGTCAACGTTCTTGAGAGTCTCTGCGATAAATAGCTCGCTCTCGCGCGATGCCGTTCCGTTACCGATAGCGATAACGTCGACCTTATGCTTCTCGACCATTCTCTTGATGATCTTGGCGGCTTCCTCAGTCTTAAATTTTGACTTTGTGGTAGGATATACGACTGCGGTGTCAAGCACCTTACCCGTTTTGTCTACGACGGCAGTCTTACATCCGTTGATGTAACCGGGGTCAAAGCCGAGCACGGTCTTGCCCTTGAGAGGAGACTGCATCAGCAGATGCTTGAGGTTATCTGCAAATAGCTTGATAGCTCCCTCGCTTGCAAGGTCGAACAGATCGTTCCTGATCTCGCGCTCGATGGAGGGCGCGATAAGTCTGTCGTAGCTGTCGATAACTGCCGCTTCGATATATTTTGAAGCAGGGCTCTTAATATTGGTGATCATCTCGGCGCAAAGGAAATTGAGCACTATGCCCTTCTCTACCGTGATGCTGACCTTAAGAAATTCCTCGTTTTCTCCTCTGTTGATAGCGAGAACTCTGTGCGAGGGGATCTTCTTTACCGCCTCGGAGTATTCGTAATACTGTGCGTATACCGAGTCCTCTTCCTTGGCTCCGCGGGTAACGATGAGTCCGGTGTCAAAGGTGATCTTGCGGACGGTCTTTCTGTAATCTGCGTTATCCGATACGCCCTCTGCGATGATATCGCACGCGCCTGCGAGCGCTTCCTCTGCGCTCATGACCTTGAGCTCCTCGTTTACATAGCTCTCTGCTATCTCCTCGAGGCTCGGCTCGTAGGTATCTCTCTGCTCCAAAATAAGCTCTGCAAGAGGCTCAAGTCCCTTTTCCTTAGCAACCGAGGCGCGTGTCTTTCTGTGCGGTCTGAATGGTCTGTAGATGTCGTCTACCTCGGTGATGGTCTGCGCGTTGTCGATCGCGGCAGCTATCTCATCGGTCATCTTTCCCATCTCGGTGATGAGGTTCTTTACCTCCTCCTTGCGTTTCTCGATGTTGCGCAGGTAGGTGAGTCTGTCGTCGAGGTCGCGAAGCAGCACGTCGTCAAGGCTTCCCGTCTCTTCTTTACGGTATCTCGCGATAAAAGGGATGGTGTTTCCGTCGTCGATAAGTGCAACGGTCTTTTCGACCTGTTCTACTTTGATGTTAAATTCCTCTGCAAGCTTTTTGATGATGTCCATGGTTTTTCTCCGTTGAATAATAGGGTTGGTTTATTTTGCGTGTGATTCGAGCGCGTTCTGCTCTTCCTCGCTCAGATATCTCCACTCTCCGCGCTCAAGTGCGGGATCGAGCGTGAGCGGTCCGAAGCTTATTCGCTCAAGATAGGTTATTTTGTTGTCAAGTGCTTCAAGCATACGCTTGATCTGATGGTACTTTCCCTCGCGCAGAGTTATCACTCCGCCCATTCGGTCGCCGTCAAGCTCTATTTTTGCCGGCAGCGTAACGTAGCCGTCCTCAAGCGTAAGACCGCCCTCGAAGCGCATAGCATCCTCGGGGTCTATCGCGTCTCTCGACTTAAAGCGATATTTCTTATCCACGTGGCTCTTGGGCGCGAGCAGCTTATGCGCAAGCTCGCCGTTATCGGTGATCAGAATCAGACCGAGCGTGTTTTTGTCAAGCCTGCCGCAAGGAAACATACGGTCGTTTCGCACACCGCTCGGCAAAAGGTCAAGCACCGTGCGCTCTCTTCCGTCCTCTGTCGCGCTGACCACTCCCTCGGGCTTATTGAGCATTATATAATTGAACTTTCTGTAGACTATTACGCGCCCGAGGTATGTTATCTCGTCGCGCTCCTCGTCTATCTGCACGTCAGAGCTCTTCGCCACGCATCCGTTTACGCTGACGCCCTTGGCTCTTATGGCACGCTTTGCATCTGTACGCGAGCAGGTGCCCGTGACGCTTAAAAACTTATCAAGTCTCATTTCCGCACCTCAAATACTACTTTATCATTCTGCCATTTTCGCATCCCGAACAGACGAGTTTTTCCTTTTGAAATTCGTTTGCGAGAACAGAATTCCTCCAAATATAAGCGCGCATCCCACGTATCCGATAAGAGGTATATTATCTATTCCAAACAATGCTCCGCCTATCGCGCCGAAAGCAGATTCGGTTGACAGTATGATAGCCGCTGAAGTGGGATCGGCGTTTTTTTGTCCGACGACCTGAAGGGTATACGCGCCTGCGCTTGAAAGAACTCCGCAGTAAAACAGGCACCATCTGGCATCGATCAGAGACTGTACGCTAAGCTGATCTCCCTCAAAGATAAACATACATATAATGCCAAGCACAGCGCACACTGCAAACTGTCCCCAAGACAAATACAGCGGGCGCACGGTCTTTACGAAATGATCGATCAGCATAACGTGTGCCGTCCACATAAAAGAGCTTATCAGCAAAAGAAGCTCTCCGAGTCCGAAGTGCAGTCCGCTTTGGGGATCATAGCAAAGCAAAAAGAGTCCGATCACGGCGCAAACAGCACCTATCCACACCTGAGCACCTGTTTTTTTTCTGAAAAACACAAAGTATGCCATAGGCACGAATATAGTATAAAGTCCCGAAATAAGACCTGAAACTCCTGCACTTGCAGTTATCTGTATGCCAAACTGCTGAACCGTGACAGCCGCAAAAAGAAGCAATCCGACGATCAATACCGCTTTGAAGGTTCTCGCAAGCTCTCCTTGTTGAAGCTTTTTTCTCTCAAATACGAACAGCACCGGCAAAAGCGCAATTATAGCGATAACAAATCTGACTCCGATAAGAGTGAACGGACCGATATAATTCATTCCATCCACCTGAGCCACAAAAGCAAAGCCCCATATTATCGCCGCCAAAAAAAGCACTATATTTGACGATACTTTTTTACTCATCTTCATCAGCTATCACTTTTTGTCGTTACGGGCGCTAACTGTGCGATGAGCTTGAACGCTTCCACTATCTTTTCATAGTCCTTCTGTCCTATGAGATCCTCGTGCAGACAAAGAACCGTATCCTCGGGAAGCACGTGAAGTGCGGGAGAATTCTTGTAAAGCTGTGTGTCGCCAAGTCTTACTGCATAAGCGTCTATTGCACCCTCGGGAATCTCTCCGAACACCTCCGCAAGCGGCTTGAGTCGCTCGGTCGTGCCATCCTCCTTGAGAAGCTCACGATAAAGCCATTCCTCAAGCAGATATACCGAGCAGCTGCCTGTCTTATACTGAGAATTGAGTGTAGAATACTCACTGCTGTTAAATACTGTATCAATGAATATCTGATCCTTCTGCGCCGCCTGTATCTCTTCCTTAGAGTATATTATGTAAGGAATAAATCCCGCCTTACCTTCTCTTCCGTTATCTCCAAAGCCCTCAGGCAGAGCGTCGGTCAGCACGGTCTCGATCGCGAGCTTTTCATCTCCCGTAAGCGAGGTAGGACCTGCATAGGTAATGAGAATATCTTTCTTTTCGGTAGTGATACATTGAACGAGGCAGATAGAAATAACTACCGCGAAAAACGCGACCGCGATTGTCGGCCATTTGTAATGATACCAATAATTATCAAGCCATTTTAAGAACCTTCCCTTCTCAACGGCAATATCTTTATCTCCAAGTCTTTCATTCTTTCCTTCACTCATAATATAACTCCTTTCTCAAAAACGCAACGAAGGGCTGCCACACGCATAGTGACAGTCCCTCGCAGTTAAATTTTACGCTCTGTATACGTCAAGGACTTTTATCTCGATTACCTTGCCCTTGTTGGTGGTTGCGTGTACTACGTCACCCCTCTTCTTGCCGATGAGAGCCGCGCCCACTGCGGAACGGTCAGAGATCTTGTTTTCAAAAGGATCAGCCTCGTTGGAACCAACGATCTTGTACTCGTTCTCAACGCCGTCGCGCAGGATCTTAACGCTTGATCCGAGACCGACGGTGTCTGCATCGCTCTCTTCAACTACGATAGCGTGTTGGATAAGCTCTTCGAGCTCCTTGATTCTTGTATAGCACTTGGTCTGCTCGTTCTTCGCCTCGTCGTACTCAGCGTTCTCGGAAAGGTCTCCGAAAGAACGCGCCTCGGCGATAGCGACCTTGATCTCTTCCATTCTTACTTTTGTAAGATACTCATACTCTTCCTGAAGCTTTCTGAAGCCTTCCTGTGTATACTTCTGTTCAACTGCCATTTCAAAATACTCCTTTGATGTTCAAATATTTGTGTTAATTATTTTCGTTAAGTGTCTTGATAGCCGCCTGAAGCTGATCGTCAAGCTCCTCGGGCAGCACGTAGAAATTGTATTCAAGTGCTTCTTCGCTGAGCGCGACCTCAACGTCGGGAAGAATACCTACACCGTTATATCCTACAAGCTCTTTATCTCCACCCGAGAAATAGTGGTGAGTCGTCAGCTTTACAGCTCCGAGAAGTCCGCCCTTGATGGTGTAGGTGGTCTGCATGCTTCCCTTGCCGAAGGTCTTGTCTCCGACGACCTTTGCAAGTCCGTAGTCCTTGATGTTAGCCACAAAAAGCTCAGCCGCGCTTGCCGTTCCGCCGTTGCAAAGTACGACAAAATCAAGGTCTCTGTATATTCCTATATCCGCCTTATCGACGTTACAGCCCTGCATATCGTCAGCCTGATAGGTAACGGGGGTGATCTTGAGCTGAGAGAGATTGCCTGCCTTATCCTTGGTCTGCATATAAACGTCGTTCTCATTCAAGAAGAAGCTGAGCAGTCCCTGCACCGAGGTCTGAAATCCGCCGGGATTGTGGCGCATATCAATGATAAATCTCGTACATCCCGCCGCCTTAAGCTCCTCGACCTTAGTTTTAAACTGCTTGGGGGTGGTGTAATCAAAAGTGGATATTTTAAGAATTCCGACCGTCGCATCGCTCTTAAGAATGGATGTCTTTACCGACATAGTCTCGACGTTGTCTCTTGTAATCGAGAACTCGATCTCCTCATAGGTCTCGCCATTCTTGCGGAGTACCACAAAATCTGCCTTCGTGCCGATCTCTCCGAGCAGGCGGTTGAGTGCCTCGTCGTATCCGAGCTCGTGAACAAGAATTCTGTCCTCGCCCGTACCGACGTAGAGTATCATATCCCCCGGCTTCATTCCCGCCTTGAGAGCAGGAGAATTGTCCATTACGTTAAAGACGTTGAGTACCTTTACCTCGACGCCCATATAAGTGCATACGTCGTTGACTATATTGACTCCGATGCCCTTCATTCTGCCAGCGCTCTCTTCGGTATTAACGAGAAGCTCTTCAAGCGTGTAGTAGGTCGCGTAAAGATCTCCCGTTGCCGCCATATAGGCTTTGAGAGCCTCTGCGAGCATCTTTTCTTTATCGGCGTCGCCGTAATAATATTCGTCGACGAACTGTCCGAGCAGGTCGATAAGCTCTGCCTCGTTGGTCTGCGTGATCTCATCGGGCTCAGGCTTGATCAGCCCGTCTGCATATTTGCTCTTGAAGACTTCCGCGCAGATACTGTAGGTGAGCATCAAGGTTGCGAGCACGAGCGCTACAGACGCGAGGAGGAATGCGGGTATCGATACCGATCTGCGTTTCTTTTTCTTCTTTTTGGGAAGCTCTTCGGGGCTCACGAAGTAATCGTTTTCTTCTTCGATCGCGCAAGCATCATCAAGTGCCTCGGGCTCTTCCGTCGCTTCAGTGCCCTCAATTTTTTCGACTTCCTCGGTCACCTCAGCCGATTCTTCTATATCTTCTATATCTTCTATATTCTTATTTTCCTCTGACATTATTTTTCCTCGCTTTCGATATAATTGCATTACTATGCATATTCAATTCAAATGCGAAATACCTCACACCGAAGCATTTCGCAATCTGAATCATATGAAAGCACTAAGCTGTCTATCAATACTTGATCGCCTTGGAATCAAGGTACTTTCTTACCATAAGCGCTACCTTAAAGGTGATAGCGTGCTCGAACTCGCGAAGATCGAGGCCTGTGAGCTTACGGATCTTCTCAAGACGGTAAACGAGCGTATTTCTGTGTACAAAGAGCTTTCTCGAGGTCTCGGAAACGTTGAGGTTATTCTCGAAGAAGCACTGAATGGTCATAAGAGTCTCACGGTCAAGCGCCTCAAGGCTACCCTTCTTGAACACCTCCTGCAAGAACATCTCACACAGAGTTGTGGGAAGCTGGTAGATAAGTCTGCCGATGCCGAGGTTCTCATAGCTGATGATATTCTTCTCGGTCTCGAATACCTTACCTACCTCAAGAGCGACCTGCGCCTCCTGGTAAGCCTTTGCGAGATCCTTGATGTTATCCACGACGGTAGAGATACCGATAGCGACCTTGGTATAGAACTCGGTCGAAAGAGTGTCTGCGATGTTGACAGCCATCTTCTCGATCTCCTTGGTCTCAACGTTCGCCTTGAGCTCCTTTACGAGAACGATATCGTGCTCGCCCACGCTGATAACGTAGTCGCGCGACTTATCCGGGAACATATTCTGGAGCATCTCGAAGGGCATCATATCGGTCTTGCCGAAGAATTTGATAAGGAACACTGTTCTGGGCTCTTCGATATTGAAGTGAAGCTCTTTGGACTTTATGTATATATCACTGGGAAGAATGCTATCAAGGATGATGTTTTTGATGAACGAGCCCTTGTCGTACTTTTCGTCGTAAAGGCTCTTGATATTTCCGAGAGAGACTGCAAGAAGCTTTGACATCTTCTCTGCCATCTTGTCTTCTCCCTCGACAAACACAACGTATTCAGCCTTCGGTCCCGTTCCCATATAGCGATAGGTATATCCGCCAAGTGCAACGAATTCCTCCGAAAAAGGAAGCTCCTCGTGTACGCCCTGACGTATATCGCCCATCTTTCCAAGATCAGAGCAGGATATCACCACGCCGTTTTCATCGATAACACCGATAACGCGATCGAACGCATCCTTCATCTGATATATAACACCTTGAAACAATCTGTTAGACATATTTTTAACCTCATAAAAATAGAATGTTAGTTTTTCGGGGGTCAATTGTACATACTGACCTATATTATACACTATTTTTTGTGGTTTTTCAATAGTCTTTTTAAATATTTTTTATAAATTTCGGAACTTTTTTTGTAAATATTATATGAATATTTCTTTTGTGCAATTCGACGAGCCTTTTCTCTCAAAGCTCGCTTGCACAAACGAGGCACGCCAAAACGAAGCCCGATGCAGTCTCTGTGCGCAGTATTCTCTTGCCAAGTCCTGCGAGGGTCACGCCCTTCTCGACCGCCTTTGCTACCTCATTTTGCGAAAAACCGCCCTCGCTGCCGATGACTATCGATACGCTTTCGGGAAGCTCATCGTATTTGCGAAGAATACTTCCGAGCGGCAGCGTTCCGTCGCCCTCATAGCAGAACAGACAAAGCTCGCTCTCAGCCGCCAGTGCTATCGCATCTTCAAATCCGACCGATGCACGCACCTCGGGAATAACGCTTCTGCCGCACTGCTTTGCCGCCTCGGCCGATATACGCTGACGGCGCTCGGTCTTGCGATCCTCTGCATCGTTCTTTATTTTGACAACGCATCTCTCGCTCTGGAATGGGATTATCTCGGACACGCCGCACTCGACCGCTTTCTGAATGATAGTATCAATCTTGTCTCCCTTTGGGAGAGCCTGAAAGAGCCTGATAAATATCTTAGGCTCGTTTTGGGAGTGTCTTATATCAAGTATCTCTGCGCTGACCTCTCTGTCCTCGTCAAAGGCAAAGATACGGCAGGTGTATTCGTTACCCTGCATATCGCAGACCGTGATCTGATCCCCGACTGCCATACGAAGAGAACGCGCGATGTGGTGCGCGTCCTCTCCTATGATCGAGATAGCTCGGTCGTTGACTCTTTCCTGTCTTACGAAAAATCTCGGCATATCAGTAGTTGCTCTTTCCCTCTTCGCCCTTGAGAAGAGTTACGAGGCGGCTCGTGCCGAGTCTGGTCGCTCCGAGTGTGATAAAGTTCTCGGCATCCTCAAAGCTCTTGATGCCGCCCGCCGCCTTGATCCTGACTTTCTCACCCACGTTCTCGGCAAAAAGCTTGATATCAGCAGGAGTCGCGCCCGCGGTCGAAAACCCCGTAGAAGTCTTGATGAAGTCCGCGCCTGCCTCGGTAACGATCTTGCACATACGGATCTTTTCCTCGTCGGTAAGCAGGCAGGTCTCGATAATGACCTTGAGTATCTTTTCACCGCAAACAGCCTTGATGCTCTTGATCTCTTCAAGGACTGCATCGTATCTGCCACCCTTGAGGTCACCGATGTTGATGACCATATCTATCTCGTCAGCGCCGTTGGCAATTGCATCAGCCGTCTCCGCGCACTTGACCGCAGTGGTGTTATATCCGTTCGGAAAGCCTATTACCGTGCAAACCGCCATTCTGCCGTCGAGATATTCTGCCGCTCTCTTGACGTAGGAGGGCGGAATGCAGACAGATGCCGTGCCGTACTTGAGCGCATCGTCGCAAATTCCCTTTATATCGTCCCACGTAGCCCCCTGAAGCAAGAGGGTGTGGTCAACGTATTTCATAATTTCGTTTCTTTCCATTTTACTGTTCTCCTTCGTTTTGTCCGTTATTTTCCTCGGGTGTCTGTTCTACGGGCTCTTCTCCCTTGAAGTACCACTCGTTTATCTGTCTGATCTTGTTCGTTTCGGTCTCGGTGTAATATACCGTGAGCTCGTCGCCCAGCTTGATAAGCATAACGCTCTCATCACCCGCAATACTCTGCTTATAGAGATTTCCGTCGTTTGCCGTGATATAGAGCACCGACTCGCCGCCAACGGTCGCTATGCGAATATCGGTGACGGATATTGCCGCCTTCGGCATATCTGTAGACGGAGTATTTCCGATATCAATATTTCCGTCCTTCTTAAGCTTCTCTATATAGGCTCTCTTTGCCTCGGTCTGCGACTCACCTGTTGCAACTATGGTATATTTCTCAACGTTTACGAGTGCGTAGAGCTTAACGAGTCCCGCGTCGTCCTTAAGCACCATAATATAGGTCGCCTCGCCCGCTACGTTGATAAGCGACGGGAAGGAAGCCACATATCTCTTCTCCTGAACCTCGCCCTCGGCAGCCGCCATCGCGGAATATTCCTCTGCGCCGATTACCGAGTAGAACTTGTACTCGCCCGTTCTTGCGTTGCTGATGATAAATCCGATGTTACTCTCGTCACTCGTTACAGATGTAACTCCGGTAAAGAACCAAACGTCGTCCTCGATCACGATATATCTGAAATCGTCGGTCGTTACCTTGCAGTCCTTGTTTCCGATAACGCTATTCCAGAATCCGTTCTTGAGCGTGCCGTACCAATCGTATTTCTCGGATGCGTGCGCGCCCGTGAAGACGTTATCCACCCAGGCGGGCACGTCGTCGAGTGCATAAAGCTCGTGTGAGCCATCGATCGGGTTGAAAACTATGACCTCTTCAACGTCGGGTGCGCCGAAGAGCATTACCTTAGGCTTCATACAGGAGACGATATAGTAAGGATTTCCCTCGTCGTCGATCTCAAACGAGAACGAGCCGAAGATCTTTGTGGGGTATCTCATACGGATCGCTCTGTGGAGATCCTCTCCAAAGAAGGCGCTCTCTGCATACTTTATGGGGGTGGAAAACTCGATATATTTCGCATCTGTCACGTTTACGGGATCGACCATAACGTATCCGGGAATGCCCTTATCTTTATTTGCCATCCATTTGAAGAAATCCGCATACTCGAGGTTGGAGATCTTCTGGGGAGTTCTGTTGTAGTTGATCTGCTTGTAGTTCGAGCTGATCTGATACTGCGAGACCACGTGCGAGAGCGCACCGAGAGTGCGGTCGCCGAGCTTCTGCGCGGTGCTTGTGTCCATCAGCGCGATATTGCTGACCACGTCGGTCTCGGGCATATCTTCCTCAAATACCGCCTCGGGCACCTCGATGATATTCGAATATGCCTGCGCGTTAAAGAATGTCGAGGAGATTATTCCGCCAACGATTATGACCAAGATCGGCAATACTGCGATAACCGCAACGATCTTGATAACGGGTGCGCCCTCAAATTTGAAGATGTTCTTGCTGACTATTCCCTTTTTGAGATTTACGTATCCCGCGCGTGCGCTGAGCAACAGATACACGACGCCAAAGCATACAGCGATAAGCGTGATAAACATCCAGAAGCCTTCGCTCTGAAGATTGATCGCGGGAAGCACAACATAAAAGTAGAGTGCCGCCGCTACTACTGTTACGATCGCAGATAGAAGAATTCTTATTCCCTTTTTTTGCATAAAATTATACCTCCAAAATATTTTATTGATTAGTTTGTCCAAAATCAAACACGCAGCCATCTCCCTCGAGTCGCAGTGCGGCGTCAAAGCTCTTGCCGGTGCGTTTTGAGACAAATCCGCGGATGATCGAGGTGCGACCGCTCTCAAGCATCAAAGATACGTTGCGCTTGGAGATAGATCTGCCGCATATGTACGCGCCTATGCGGAACTTGCAGCCCTCCTTATAGGCTGAGCAGCCATAGCCGTATTTCGTACGCCTTACCTCTGCCGAGCAAAGCGGACACTTTCCGACCACGTCGCCAAAAAATCCCATATCTGTGTCCTCTTCAATGGGAAGCTCGGGAGTCGGAGCAAAATATCTCGATATCTCGCCGACGGCAAGACCGACCGCGTCGTCGATCGGCATCTCGCCCCTGAACACTCTCTTTAGTGCGCGTCCCATCTCGGAAGTCTTGAATTTATCCATACTTATATTCATTCTATCAAGGCTCTCTATGAGATATTCACCGTCGGGCAATATCGTATACACATCCTTTTTAAGCTGTATATATCCGCTCTTGCGCGCGTTGTCGATAATTCCCGTTCTCGTTGCCTCAGTACCGAGCTCAACGCCATCGAGCATAGCTCTGTATTCCTCTGCGTCGTCAGCTCCGACCGTATCCTCTGCCATCGCCTTCTCCTCACGGAAGGGATTTTTGAGATAGTTATTGAGCGACTCTATCGTGTGGTGCTTGGGCGGTGCGGTCTCCTTCTCTACGGGCTTGAAATCTATGTTGACGATATCGCCTTTTTTGAGCGCGGGCAGTATCTTATCCTTTTGAGAAGCATCGTCGTATTTCATCCATCCCCTCTCAAGAATAGTCATTCCCTTGAGCACGAATGTCTCAAGCTCGCCGACCTTCACCGTGATCTCGACCTTCTGCGCCACGCAGTCCTCAGCGCAGAACACCGCGATAAAGCGACGGAAAACTGTCGAATACACCTGCATCTCGGCTTCGCTCAGCTTTGATTTATCGGGTATCTTATACGTCGGGGTTATCGCTGAATGCGACTCTATCTTCGAGTCATCGAATATGGTCTTTTTATCCTTGAATACCACAGAATATCCGAGCTTTGCGCAGTTGTCGAGTATCTTCCTGACCTTGCCCTTTTCGGCTGTCGCGAGGTACTCGGAGTTGGTTCTCGGATAGGTGAGATACCCTTCCTCGTAAAGCTTCTGCACAATCTCAAGGCTCTGCGCCATCGACATCTTGTACTTCTTGCCGAGCACGTTCTGCAACTTTGAGAGCGAGTAGAGCTTACCGGGTGAGAGCGTGTCCTTCTTGCGTTTGACGTCGGTGACTCTCGCCTCACACGCGTTGTATTCCGCGCATTTCGCGAGTGCCTTTGCGTGATCCTTGCCGTCGAATTTCAGCTTGCTCTGCAACTCTACGACCTCGCCATTGGTCTCTTCTTTACTCGCGATCGAATAGTATTTTTCGGGCTTGAAGTTCCTTATCGCCATATCGCGATCGTATATCGCGCGTACGATCGGAACGATAACTCTGCCAACGCGCAAAAGCGTGCCCGTGCGCAGAGTTGCAAGTCGCGTCAGATTTACTCCGTAGAGCCAATCTATATAAGTCCTCGCGTAGCCCTCGCTCGCGAGATTGTCGTACTCACGCTCGTCCTTCATTTCAGAAAACGCAGCGCGCACCGTCTCGGGTGTCTGATCGGGCAACCAGAGTCGCTTTTGCGCCTTGGGTGTTCGGAGCGCCTTATTTACGCAGGTGCGCACTATTATCTCTCCCTCGCGGTCTGCGTCTCCCGCGTTTACTATCAGATCTACGTCCTCACGGTTGCAGAGCATCTCGATGGTCTTGTATTGCTTTACCACTCCGTCGTCGACCGTTTTTCCTCCGTCCGCACGCCGAAGCTCGTAGGAAAACTCCTTCGGGAAGCAAGGCAGATTTTTCATCGTCCAGCCACGCTCTCCCTCGGGGCGAGGGTTATAATGTTCTATATCCGCAAGCGAAAACAGGTGACCGAACGCCCAGCTTATAAGGCAATTCTCGCCTTCAAGATATCCGTCACGCCTGCGAAAATCTCCAAGTCCTGCGGCAATATTGCGCGCAAGGCTCGGCTTTTCTGCTATTATCAATACCATTTTATATTATTCCCATTCCATATCGGTGATTATCTTATATCCTCTCGAACGCACGGTAAATATTATCCTCTTATCGTCGCTCTCGAGCTTGCGTCGAAGCCTGCAGATATAAACGTCGGCTATATTTCCCTTCTTTGCGCCGAGAAGTCTGTTGAGCTCTTCGCGGCTCACGGGCTCGCCCGCGCTTGCGCAAAGGCACTCAAGAAGCCTCAGCTCGTAGTCAGAGAGCTGAATATTTCTATCCTTATATCTGACGGTGTTTGCGATCTCGCGGTAGAAATATATCCTCTCGACGCTCTCGACCGTCTCTTCTTTTTCTTTCTTATTTTCGACCTCGCCGCCGAGAAGAAGGCGCGCGTAGATCCTGTCAATATCCCTGATGGATGCGGGATATCCGAGTTTTATCATTCCCGAGTCGGTGACTTCACTACCGATTGCACCATCGGCTATCAGCACCACGCTACGCGCAAGCACCGACGGTAGCTGCCGCATACCCTCGGTATCAAGAATGCACATATCGAAAGCCGAGAGATCCCCAACAGCCTTATCAAAGGTCGTCACCTCAAAGCCAAATCTCTCTGCCTCGAGCGCGAAAAAGCGAGAGAGTGCTATGCGTTTTGAGGCTATGGCTATTCTGATCTCTCTCATTTCTCTCCCTTTCTAAACCTCTTCGGTCTGCTCTTCGAGTAATCTTTCAAAAATTCCCTTTACCGCATCGGGCGAGGGCGCACACATTATCTCATTTCGCGCCGCCGCGCTACCTCTCATTCCTGTAACGTACCACGCCATATGCTTCTTTCCCTCGGCAAATCCCGCTCTCTCGCCTCTCGCGCGGATCATTACCTCAAGCTGAGTCAGCGCTTGCTCGATCCTCTCCTCGTTCGTAGGCGATACGTATTCCCTACCTTCGAGGGTGGCTATGATCTCGCTAAATATCCACGGATTTCCCGTAGCGCCGCGACCTATCATTATGCCGTCGCATCCCGTGCGCTCAAACATATTTTTCGCATCTGCCACGGTATAAACGTCGCCGTTTCCGATCACGGGAATACTGACCGCGAGCTTGACAGCCTCGATAACTCCGAGATCGACTCCGGGCGAATAAAACTGATTTCTCGTTCTCGCGTGAACGCATATCGCGCTTGCGCCCGAGTCCTCAAGTATCTTTGCCACTTCAACTGCGTTGACCGAGCTCGCATCCCATCCTGCGCGTATTTTTGCAGTTACGGGTATCTTTACCGCATCGGCCACCTCGCGCACTATCCTGCCCGCGAGTGCGGGATCCTTCATAAGAGCACTGCCCTCGCCGTTTGAGGTGACCTTGCGCACGGGACAACCCATATTGATATCTATAGCGACGGGGCGAGTATTCGAGATACATCCGCGGTATTCTCCGCTCTCAAGCATCTGCGCCGCTTCGCGCATAAATTCGGGCTCGTGTCCGAATATCTGTATTGCCATCGGCTGATCTTCCTCGAATATAGCTGCGAGCGCCGCGCTCGGTGATGCCGCGCTCTCCTTGCGCTTTGCTTTTTGCTCGTAGCAGAGCGCCTTTGCCGAGACCATCTCGCTGACGGTATATTCCGCACCGTGAGAGCGGCATATTCTTCTGAAGGTCCTGTCGGTCACTCCCGCCATAGGCGCGAGCATCAGACCGTGGGGCAAAAAGGTATCTCCTATTTTTAAGCTCATATGCTCCTCTGTCAAAAAAATCGTTATATTTTACCGCATTTTTGCGTCGTTTTCAATCTTATTTGCTCTTATTTGCTCGCCTTTTGCATTCTTCGGTCGCTCCTTAGCGATATCTGTCGAAAGATAATAATTGACATTTTATTCCATTTGTGCTACTATATAAACAGTAAAACACCTCTAAGGAGACCGGAAAATGAAAAAAGCGAGTGAATACATAAAAGAACTGATAAAGCGTTTCAATGTCCGCGAGCATCTTGCCGTGGTCATCTGCATTCCCGTGGCAATGATCGCAATACTTATCTGCATCGGAACGCTCGGAACGGACAATAGCGAGAACAAGGCGACCGATCAACCAAAGCAGACCGCCGTGTCGGCAAGCGAGAAAGAGACCTATCCGCCGACCTCGCCCTACTCTCTTGAGTTTCAGAGCCTTGGCGACGGCACCTGTCTTGTGATGGGCATAGGCGCGTATCGCGGAAGCGAGCTTATCATCCCCGACGAAAGTCCCGAGGGCGACAGCGTTATCGGCATCGGCAGCCGCGCCTTTGAGGGATGCGGCAAGCTCGTCTCGATAGAGATACCCGAAAGTGTTGTAAGCATCGGCACGGGTGCGTTCCGCGGATGCTCGTCGCTCGTGCTGATATCGGTCGATGGTAACAATCCAAAATTCCGCACGCTCTCGGGGATGCTTGCCACGAAGGACCGCACACGTATCATCTGCTGTCCTGCGGCACGCATCGGTGCAAATCTTCTGCTTGATCCCAACGTGCGCGTAATAGATCCCTACGCGTTTGACGGGATAATAAACCTCGAACGTATACTCTATGAAAAGAGTCCGTCGGATTTTCAGACGATCGACGTCGGCGAGGGCAACGAGTCCTTCAAATCTCTGCCGATAACCTGCAATTACTTCCCATCAAAATAAATTCAAAAACAAAGACGGTTGCGCCCGCAGCCGTCTTTGTTTTTCACTTTTGCAAGCTTGTATTCACTTTTATGAAATCCTTGCATCTCGCGAAATATTCACGAATATCTCTCTTTATCTGCAAGAAATATTCTCTGTAATCGGTGCCGAAGCCGTCAGCCTCAGCGCCCATTCTTTTGATCATGTACATAGCGCGGTAAAGGTGATATTCCTGCGTGACCACCAAGATATTCTTATATCCGAGCGTGCGCACCGTGTTGTACACGCTCTCGGATGTTGAAAATCCGATATCGTCGCGGACTATCGCCTCGCTCGGAATTCCGTGCTCAAGGCAGTAGTTTTCCATTACCGTCACTTCGTCGTAGTCTTCGCCCGAGTTGTCACCGCTGAGAAGCACCACCTTCGACACGCCCGCCTCGTAGAGCGCGACCGCGCCGCGAAGTCTGTCCTCAAGCATATGAGACGGTGTTCCGTCAGCCTTCACTCCCGCGCCGAGCACGAGTATGCAATCGTATTTCTTGGTGATATTTATCTCTTCCCGACAATCGTATATCTCTGACTGCTGAGCTCTCCATACTACCGCGCGGTTGAGTACGACGATGGTGATAAGAAGGACGGCGAGAATTGCCGCAACAGTATAGATCATAAACATATATTTCTTCAATTCTCCCGTCCTTTCACAATTCAAATATCAAAAGCTCAGATCTTCTTCTGAGTTCTGTTTACAAGCACCTCTGCGGCGGTCTCGAGATAGTCGTTATCCATCATCTCGATCCAGCCCTTGTCAACGAGTGCGGTGAGCTTGGGATCCATAGGAATACGTGCGAGAAGATCGTATCCGAACTTCTCTGCTACCTCGTCGATATGGCTCTCGCCGAAAACCTTGATCTCCTTGCCGCAATCGGGGCACTTGACATAGCTCATATTCTCAACGAGGCCGTAGACCGGAACGTCCATCATCTCTGCCATATTAGCCGCCTTTGCGACGATCATCGAAACGAGCTCCTGAGGGCTGCTTACGATAACGATTCCGTCGATCGGAATAGACTGGAAGATGGTGAGCGGAACGTCGCCCGTTCCGGGAGGACAGTCGATGAACATATAGTCGATATTATGCCAGATGGTATCGGTCCAGAACTGCTTTACAGCACCCGCGATGACCGGTCCGCGCCATACTACAGGCTTGGTCTCGTCGTCGAGCATAAGATTTACCGACATAACGTCGATGCCCGAGGTGGTCGTGGGGGGGATCATTCCGTTGTCGTCGCCGTCAACGCCTGCCTTGAGTCCGAAAGCCTTGGGGATAGACGGACCCGTTACGTCCGCGTCGAGAATTGCGCATTTATAGCCCAGACGCTGCATATTTACCGCGAGCATCGAGGTAACGAGCGACTTACCTACGCCGCCCTTTCCGCTTACGACCGCGATGATATGCTTTACGCTGCTGAGCGCGTGAGGCTGTTCCTTGAGGCTCTGCTTTTCCTTGGACGAGCAGCCTGCAGAACAGGTAGAACAGTTATGAGTGCATTCTTCTGCCATTTTTGTTTTCTCCTTTGGGTATAAATATTTTTACAAATACTATTATACACCAAAGCGCAAAATATTTCAAGGCTTTTGGAGAAAAGTATATATTCTTTTTAATAAATTATATAAAAATATACCGCCCTGTTTTACAGAGCGGTATGATATTTGTTATTGATCGCCGACATTTGCGGCAATATCTCAGTCAGTGCATTTTACCGTCACACCGACAAGCGCGTCGGAAAGGTCTGCAAAATTCTCATTCCATTCTGCCTGCGTTCCGCCATAGATCAGCTCACGAATTCCCGAGCCCTCAAATGCATCGCCCGCGATCTTTGTGACCGTTTTGGGAAGAACTATACTCCTAAGTGCCGTACAGTTAAAGAAAGCACCGGATTCTATCGTCTTTACGGTATCGGGAATATTGATCTGCTCAAGGCTTGAGCAATACGAAAATGCACCCTTGGCTATCGTTTCTATTCCGTTCGGCAAGGTTATCTTTTTGACGTTTGTTGCTCCCAAAATGCGAAGTGAAATCACTCCCTCGGGAACTATTATCTCCTCTGCCGCACCAAAGCTCATAGGGTACTTATTCGATTCAACAAATCTTTTAACGTCTTCGTTCGTTGCATCGAGTTGTCCTGCAAGTTCGCGGACTTCACGTACTGCATTCATTTTGGCTTGATAATCAAATCCTATTTTATCTAAGATCGCAGAAATAGCCACGTGCTCTCTTATAGTAGCGCCGGTAAAGACATATATGGCTTCTTTTTCGATGATCGGATACTTTTTCAGCCAATCGTTCTTTATAACTTCAGAATTTTGAGAATTTTGAAACATAGGATCGTCCAAAGAATAATACTTAAAGAAGTATTGAACCTGATTTTTTTCAACCGGAGGAAGAGTATCCGTCTTTTCCATTATTTCTTTTTCAAACGTATCCTTGAGAATACGGTTGGGAACCAGAGTTTCACAACTAATGTTAACGGCGACCACCTTAGCGCCATCGGGAGAGGTAGCAGGCAAGGTAATCACTTTGCCTTCGTTTCCGGTCAGATATATCTCGGTCAGCTCGCAGATACTATCTACAAGTGGGGTAAAGACAAATCCACTCGGGATTTTTTCTGCAGGTTTGGGGGCCTCTTCCGAGTCAGTATGAGGAGAAGTATCGACTATTTCATCAAAAACATCGGAAGCATCACAAGACGAAAAGGTTGCGATCAAAACAGCAACACACATCAAAAGCGCAAAAAGTTTCTTCATAATTTACCTCCATAAAATTCTGTAAGCTCCTATCCTGAAGCTTTATACAGTTTAATTATACCATATAATACGCTCTATGTCAAGAAGTTTTTAAAGCACCGCATTTTGATCAATAAATTTAATAAATTTTTCACGAAGTACTTGAAAAATTCTCGGTTTTGAGTTATACTATTAAAGATTGGAATTTATATTTTTTATGGAGGTCATTTATGGCACAGGCATTAAACAAGCTCACTAATTTCAAGGGCATTGACGGTCCCGTTCTTACCATCGTTATGGACGGCGTAGGTCTTGCTCCCGACACTATCTCCAACGCAGTCGCAAGCGCGTACACTCCCACACTCGATATGCTTATGGAGAAATATCCTATGGTTTCGCTCAAGGCGCACGGAACCGCTGTTGGTCTTCCCTCTGACGACGATATGGGTAACTCCGAGGTAGGACACAACGCTCTCGGCGCAGGTCAGGTATTTGCTCAGGGCGCAAAGCTCGTTTCCAACTCTATCGAGAGCGGAAAGATGTTCGTCTCTGACACCTGGCAGACTATCGTCAACAACGTAAAGACTTCTGGCGGTGTTCTCCACTTCCTCGGTCTTTTCTCAGACGGAAACGTTCACTCTCACATCGATCACCTCAAGGCTATGATCGTAAGAGCTAAGGAAGAGGGCATCAAGGCAGTTCGCGTTCACATCCTCATCGACGGACGTGACGTTGGCGAGACAAGCGCACTTGATTACATTCTTCCCTTTGAGGACTTCCTCGCTTCTCTGCGCACCGCTGATTTTGACATCAAGATCGCATCGGGCGGCGGCAGAATGAAGATCACTATGGACAGATACGAGGCTGACTGGTCTATGGTTGAGCGCGGATGGCAGACTCACGTTCTCGGCGAGGGCAGACAGTTTGCGTCGGCTGCTGAGGCAGTTGAGACCTACCGCGCAGAGCTCGGCGTTATCGACCAGGATCTTCCTCCCTTCGTTATCGCAGAGAACGGCGCACCCGTAGGAACTATCAACGACGGCGACAGCGTTATCTTCTACAACTTCCGTGGCGACCGCTCTATCGAGATCTCCAAGGCATTTGACGCTCCCGCAGGCGAGTTTGACAAGTTCGACCGCGTCAGAGTTCCGAACGTTGTTTACGCAGGTATGCTCGAGTACGACGGCGACCTTCACATTCCCTCTCGCTACCTCGTTTCTCCTCCTGAGATCACAAACACTATGGGCGAGTACCTCGCTCTTACCGGTGTAAAGCAGCTCGCTATCTCTGAGACTCAGAAGTACGGTCACGTAACTTACTTCTGGAACGGCAACCGCTCGGGCAAGTTCTCGGACGAGCTCGAGACATATATCGAGATCCCCTCTGACGTAGTTCCCTTCGAGCAGAGACCCTGGATGAAGTGTGCAGAGATCACCGACAAGCTCATCGAGTGTCTTGAGTCGGGCGAGTACAAGTATCTGCGCGTAAACTTCCCCAATGGCGATATGGTAGGTCACACCGGCTCGCTGCTCGCAACCAGATGCTCTATGGAAGCACTTGACCTCCAGCTTGCACGCATTCTCAAGGTGCTTGACAAGGTTGGCGGTATCGCTCTTATCACGGCTGACCACGGAAATGCTGACGAGATGTACGAGATGGACAAGAAGTCGGGACTTCCCAAGGCTGACAAGAACGGCAACTACAAGGCAAAGACCAGCCACACTCTCAACCCCGTTCCCTGCATCATCTACGACAACGTAACGAACGGCGCGTACACCGTAAAGGCAGACGAGGGCAAGTTCGGACTTTCCAACGTTGCAGCTACTATGGTAAATCTCCTCGGCTACGAGGCTCCCTCTATGTGGGATGAAAGCATTATCGAAGTAAAGTAAAACAGTTTCGGGAGCGGTAATTTCGCTCCCGATTTTTTATTTGCTTTTCTATTGCATTTATTCGATTTATGTGCTATAATATAGTCGAAAAATAAAAACTAAGGAGATAAAAATGAGTACTCTTCACGTTATCGACCATCCACTTATAGTTCATAAGCTCTCTATTATGAGAAACAAAAAAACCGGTTCTAAGGATTTCCGCGAGCTTCTCAATGAGATCGCTATGCTGATGGGCTACGAGCTTACACGCGACCTTCCCCTTGAAGATATCGTCATCGAGACTCCCGTCTCCAAGATGACCGCAAAGAAGATCTCGGGCAAAAAGCTTGCTATCGTTCCCATCCTCCGCGCAGGTCTCGGTATGGTTGACGGTCTGCAGACTCTCGTTCCTGTCGCAAAAGTCGGACACATCGGTCTTTACCGCGATCCCGACACACACAAGCCTGTTGAATACTACTGCAAGCTACCTCTTGACATTGAGGAGCGCACGGTAATTCTCGTCGATCCGATGCTCGCTACCGGCGGCTCGGCAGTTGACGCGCTCACGATGCTCAAGAACAAGGGTTGCAAGGACATCCGCTTTATGTGTCTCGTTGCTGCTCCCGAAGGCGTAAAGGCAGTTCAGGAAGCACATCCCGACATCGACATCTTCACCGCGGCTCTCGACGAAAAGCTCAACGAGCACGCGTATATCGTTCCCGGTCTTGGCGACGCGGGCGACAGAATTTTCGGAACTATCTAAAAATTCTATAAAACAAAAAACGGTTGCGCCGCAACCGTTTTTTGTTTTATATTCAGAATTCTTCAGTAGTATCGTAGATACTCTTTCCATCGTTATCAGGTTCAAAATCTTCCTTCGACGCGCCGCAAAGAGGGCAGGTCCAATCCTCAGGGAGATCCTCGTAGTCGGTACCGGGCTCGATACCGTTATCAACGTCGCCCTTATGGGGCTTATAAACATATCCGCAAAGCTCACAAACGTAATTCATATAAATCCTCCATTCAATTTTTGTCGTTATTAATTTAGCAATATATATAATAATACTACACCGCGATAATGTCAAGAGAAAATATTAGATTTTTGCCTTTTTCAGTAACTTTTGTATACTTGTACTAAATTCGACAAGAATTTTTATACAATATGTATATTTTGACATGGGTTTTTACCACTTCTCTGCCCTCTGTTCTACTTTTTCGCGATAACAAATATAATTTAGAGTAGATCGGTGAGGTGGATATGGACAGACTTAAGAGATTTTTTGTCAACGGAATACTGATGACGCTCGTCTCGCTTGCGGTGCGCTACGTCTCGGTTGGCTTTAACGTATATATTTCAAACAAGATCGGCGCGGTCGCGATGGGGCTCTTTACGCTCGTCTCAAGCGTGTACGGCTTTGCGTTGACTCTTGCCACGTCGGGTATCAGCCTTGCCACCACAAAGCTCGTCTCGGAAGCTCTCGGTCGAGGCGCGAGTGGGAATTATCCCACAAACGCGACGGTGGGCAAAATAATGAAAAAGAGTCTGCTTTTCGCATTCTCGCTCAGCATCTCGGCATCTCTCCTGCTCTTTGGCTCTGCGGAATACGTCGGAACCGAGATCCTCGGCGACGGTCGAACGGTATCATCGCTGAAGATACTCGCCCTCTCTCTGCCCCCCATCGCGCTCTCCTCGTCTATGAGCGGATATTTTACCGCGATGCGTAAAGTTTACAAAAATGCTGCCGTGCAGGTGCTCGCGCAGGCAATACGTATCTACGCCTGCGTAATGCTTCTCTCGTCAGCCGTGGCAAAGGATATGGAGAGCGCGTGTATTGCCATTGTAAGCGCGACTGTGCTCTCGGAGTGTATCTGCTTTGCCATCGAGGCTATTCTCTTTTATATCGAGCGTAGACGCGCGAAAATCGGCTCTGCAAGCTCGTCCGCCGATCGCGAGCTCCCCTCAAAGCTGATCAGAATAACCGTTCCTGTCGCGCTGAGTGCATATATGCGTTCGGCGCTTGTGACTGTCGAGCATCTGCTCATACCCTGGGGACTTGAGCGAAGTGGAGCGACACGCGACCTCTCTCTTGCGGCTTACGGAACGCTGCACAGCGTAGTATTTCCGCTCGTTCTCTTTCCGTCCGCCATATCCTCATCCTTTGCAGGTCTGCTTGTGCCCGAGATCTCCGAGTCGGATGCCGCGGGCGACAAAGCGCGCATTGAACGCATCGTCTCGCGCGTGCTCAAGACCGTGCTTATCTATTCTGTCGGAACGGCGGGAATTCTTATGTGTCTCTCGTCTGAGCTCGGTCACGTTCTCTTCCCCGAGTCCGACTCAGCAAGCTTCATACTTATGATCGCTCCGCTCGTTCCCGTAATGTACCTTGACACCTCTGTCGACTCTATACTCAAGGGGTTAGGATATCAGTTCTACACTATGGTGGTCAATATCGTCGACGCTTCGCTCTCCGTGATACTCGTCTGGCTGCTCCTGCCACGGTTTGGCATTATGGGCTACGTGATAACTGTATATTTCACCGAGCTCGTCAACGCGACGCTCAGCATCACCAAGCTTATCACGGTCACGAGAACACCCGTAAAGATATTCGATTGGATAGTCAAACCGATAGTCTCTATCATTCTTGCCACTGCGGCTCTGCGCGCCATTCTCGGCTCTCTCGGCGCATTTGCAGAAAGCCGCGCCGAGATATTTTTGCATGTGCTTTTAGCATCTGTCGTCTACTTTGCGCTTTTGCTTCTCTGCCGCGCGCTATCACTCAAAAAGATATTCCGATCCGTGCGCGGATTTTTAAACAAGTAAAAAAGCTACCCGCCGTGACGGGTAGCTTTTTATATTCAGAGATCTTACATCGTAACGAGGAAGAATCTGAGAGTAAAGAGCACTGCGATGACAGTTACTACGATATCCTTCTTAGTGTACTTGCCGGTAGCAAGGGTGATAAGAACGTAGGAGATAGCGCCGATAGCGATACCGTTGGAGATCGAGTAGGTAAGAGGCATCATAATGAGTGCCAGGAATGCAGGAACAGCCGCGGTGATGTCGGACATATCTACCTTTGCGAAGTTCTTGAGCATAAGAACACCAACGTAGATAAGTGCGGGAGCGGTTGCACATGCGGGAACGATAGCTGCGAGAGGAGTCAGGAAGAGGCAGAGGAAGAAGCATCCTGCGGTTACGAGGGATGCAAGACCTGTTCTACCGCCTGCTGCTACACCTGCTGCAGACTCAACGAAGGTAGTGCAGGTAGATGTACCGAGAACCGCACCGGTGAGAGTTGCAACAGAGTCAGATGTCATAGACTTGTCGATGTCGATGGGGTCACCGTTCTCGTCGAGCATATCTGCCTGAGAAGCGGTTCCGTAGAGAGTGCCGATGGTATCGAACATATCAACGAGAGTAAAGGTAATAACGAGAACAACTGCGTTGATGATGTTAGAAATACCGCCGGAGAAGATACCGAATCCCTTGAACGCGCCAAGGAAGCCGTACTTACCGAAGTCAGCAAAAGACTGACCGATCTTACCGAAGTCAAAGGAAGGAAGAGTCCAGGTTGTGAGATAGTAAAGAACGGTAACGCCGCCGATAGCAATAATTACCGAGCCCTTTACCTTCTTCTTGTCAAGAACTGCGATAGCAAGGAATCCGAGAATTGCGAGAACTACAGGAGCGATAGCCTTCCAAGCATCACCGAACGACTGTCCCTTGATAGCACCGTGGAAATCAAAGAACTGTACGAAGGTATACTGATTTGCCTGAATGATACCTACGTTCTTAAAGCCGATAAATGCAATAAAGAGACCGATGCCCGCAGGAATTGCCTTTTTAAGACAGTCGGGAAGCGATGTCGCGATGTACTTTCTCAGACCTGTAATAGAAAGAACAAGGAAAATAACGCCGGAAAGAAGGATGATGCAAAGACCTTCATTGTAGCCCTTGATGGGGTTAATCATATTGGGAATAATGAAGGATACGAAGAAGAATGAGTTAAGTCCCATTCCGCACGCCTGTGCAAAGGGGAGCTTTGCATAAAGCGCATAGAGAAGAGTTCCGATAACGGCAACGAGGATAGAAGCAACGTATACCGAATTCCAGATAGTATCAAACGGTCCTCCGAAGACAAATCCAACTACCTGGTTAGGATTCGTAACGACGATGTACGCCATTGCGAAGAAGGTGGTAAGACCTGCGATTATCTCGGTTTTGATGTTCGAACCGCGCTCGCTGATCTTAAAGAAGCTATCGAGTTTGCTTGTCTCAGCTCGACTAACTTCATTTTTGCTATCGAGTTTCTTGTTCATTTTGTTTCTCCTTACTTTATTTTTTATACGCCTGCTCTCAGCGTATTAATATACTACTATATTAACACAAATTGCCGCAAAAATCAACACGTTTTTTGCAATTTCTTCTCTATTTTTTCACATTTCTTCACATAATGGTCAAAAAGCAAAGAGACCGCCGCGGCGATCTCTTATAAAATGCTGATTATTTGATTTTTGATGCTCTCTGCATCGATACCTGCGCTCTCGTAAATGCTTCTTCCCTTTTCGGTATTCGCAACGAAGTTATCGTCGACTGCGAGTATCGCGCGGCGTATCTTTTTTGCCTCAAGGAAGTCCGCAAGCTTATCGCAAAGGTTGATTCCCGCACCACCCGAGCGTATCTCTTCCTCAAGGAAAAGCAAAGCCCGCGTGCCGTCGGGGATATTCTTTTTTACAAGCTCCGCGCTCTCAGAGTACGGCTTGAGCTTCTCAAGAAGCAAAATTCCCGTCTTTATACCCTCGGCTCTCAGCATATCCGAGGCGCGCACAGCCTCAATAGCTATCCTACCGTGTGTGACTATAAGTACGTCAGGGGAATCCTTGCCGTCAAAGTCGCGCTTGATGCCGATATCATCGAAATTCTCGGCACTATAGAAGCGCTCAAGAATAGCGGCATTCTCCTTACCTGCGGGATAACGGATAGCCGACGGCTTTCCGCTCTCTATCGCGCACTTCATCGAGGCAATAAGACCTCTGTAGGTCACGGGGGTGTATATGCTTATATTCGGGATATGCGAAAGGAACGCGACATCGAATATTCCGTGATGTGTTGCTCCGTCCTTTGCGTTGAGTCCCGCGCGGTCTACAAGCATAGTCACAGGGAGATCCTGCAGAGCTATATCGTGGATTATATTATCGTATCCGCGCTGCAAAAAGGTCGAATATATCGCGGCGCAAGGGCGCATACCGTTTGCCGCAAGTCCTGCCGCAAAGGTGAGCGCGTGCTCCTCTGCTATTCCGACATCAAAGAAACGCTCGGGGAAAGCTGCACGGCAGCTCTCGAGCCCCGTTCCGTCGCTCATCGCGGCGGTTATCGTGCATATGCGCGTGTCACTCGTTCCCATCTCTGCAAGCGTGTGTCCCATAACAGTCGAGAAGCTGAGCTGATCGGAGTCGGCTACACTCGTGGGAGTCATACTGTGGTAGCTCGCAGGTGCTGACTCTGCAGGCTCGTAGCCCTTTCCCTTCTTGGTCTTGACGTGAACTATAACGCTCTCATTGAGTCTCTTGGCTTGCGCGAGCAGCTTCTCGGTCGCCTCACGGTCGTTTCCGTCGATAGGTCCGAGATACGTGAGCCCCATACTCTCGAAATAGTTCGAGCCGTAGAGTGCGTTCTTGAACATCATCTTTATTCGCTTGACACAGTTGAACAGCCCCTTACCTATGAGCGGTATCCTGCGCAAAAATATTCCCGTCGCACGCTTGGTCTTGAAATATCCCGAGCTTGTACGGAGCTTTGAAAGGCTGGTTGCAAAGCGTCCGATGTTCTTCGAGATCGACATCTCGTTTTCGTTGAGAATGATGATAAGCCGCAGATCCTTGCGGCAGTTGTTGAGCGCCTCGTGGATCATTCCGCCCGTGTACGCGCCGTCGCCGACTATAGCAACCGTGTACGCATCCGAGCCTGACAGTCTGTCTGCCGTTGCAAATCCGAGAGCCGCCGAGAGAGAGGTCGAGCTATGTCCTGCACCGAAGCAATCGTGCTCGCTCTCGCTTCTCTTCTGAAATCCGCTGAGCCCCCCGCTCTGTCGCAGAGTGTCTATTCTCTCATATCTGCCCGTAAGCATCTTGTGAACGTAGCTTTGATGACCGACATCGAAAATTATGTGGTCGTGCGGAGAGTCGAAAACTCTGTGGAGCGCCACGGTGAGCTCTACGACTCCGAGGTTAGATGCCAGATGTCCGCCGTTATCCGACACAACGCGGACGAGCTCTGAGCGGATCTCCTCGCAGAGCGCGTCAAGCTTATCCTCGGGTATCTCGCGCAGATCCTTTGGCGAGGATATACGCGAAAGATATTCAATTTTTTTCATCTGCTCATCCATCGCGATGATCCTCTCTTTTAATTCTGAAACAAAAGCCGAAGCCTGCGCTTCGGCTTATTTATAGCCGAAGAGAGCCGAACTCATACGGTTTTGTGTGGCAAATATCCGCATCTGCGGCAGATAAAATGCTTGCAATATCTTATATTACTGCGCATTTTCTCTTTGCATCTGCAAAATATTTGTTCACTCAAAACTGCAA
>JAGBIA010000127.1 GCA_017935225.1 Clostridia bacterium
AAATTCCGCACCCGAAAGTGCGGAAAACCCTTGTAAAATAAAGATAAACGGAGGATTTACATCCTCCGTTTATTTGGTCTGAGTGACAAGACTTGAACTTGCGGCCTCTACCACCCCAAGGTAGCGCGCTCCCAACTGCGCCACACCCAGATCTTTACGACTTTGATATTATACCACGCTTTTAGAGAAAAGTCAAGCCTTTTTTGAGAAATTTTTAAAAAAAGTTTTTTTCTTTTTATGAACGTATTTTTATGTAGATCCTTTTGTGTTATAGAGTGCGAGGCGTATATTTTTTGAGAAAAACACGGCATTTCCTTCTTGCATTGGCGGTATGACTATAGTTTGAAAACAGCGGTTGCCATAACGGGTGAAGTTTTGACCTACATGGGTTTCACTTTATCGAGAGATAAACTGTTCTTGGGCGCTAAGAAATTTTTCTCTTTCTTTTTTGTCCATTGTGTTAAATTTTATAAGCGTTTTCTTTACTTTTCTATCAGAAGTCAGCTTTTTAATTCTTCCTATTTGAATTGGATAGGTGAACAGCAGATGTAGTCCGAAATCTATAAGTACAAGCTTTTTCGCAGAAGAAACAACATCTTTTCTATTCATTGCAAACGCGTCGGAACATTTACAGATATCACCGTTGCAAGATGCTTTGAAAAACATATACGCCATAGGAACAAGTTCGAATAAATCAAATTTATCGAAGGTTCCGAAAATATATTCTTGGCTTTCTATACGAATAACGTTATCATCCTTTGCATTCGATATGATATACGTGCATCCCACGCGAAGAAGCATTTTATCGAATACTGAGCACAATGTATTTCCGATCTTTTGAGCAAGTCTATCTTTAAAATTTTGTATTTCCATATCCGAAAAAGCGGATTTATAGTCAGGCATTTTAGGAATAAGCGTCAATTCAAATCTACTGCTCTCAACGTCTATTTCCAACAAATCAGACTGCTTGTCGCTCACGTTTACAACGTAATTGTGGATCTCGGACCTATCTTTAATTATTACTTCGCAATCATAAGGACTATTCGAAAAATCTAAAGATAATCTCATTTTGGCTCCTTTATGCTTTTGTCTCATTATATCACAAATCGGCAGAGAAAACAATACTCTGCCGAATTTTTGTGTCTATAGATCCTCCGCCAAGAGTATCGCGCCAATGGCGCAACGTAGATTGGTGGATGATTTTAGTTACTCTGTCGGTTACGTCACGACTCTACCACGCGTTTTCCGCAGATATGCTCGGGTGTGAGTCTGAGGAGCAGTGTAGCCTTTGCAAAGTGCTCGATCTCGTGCGCTATGTAGCTCTCGTCCTGCGTGAACTTATGCGAGAGCTCGGTTGCGATCTTGATCGTTTTGTCGATATCGTCGATAATCTCGATCCTTCCGAAAACTATCACGCTTCTGACCGTGAGCGCCCACTCGCTGTCGTTCTCCCGTGTTCCGTTCTCGATGACACAGAATGAGACCTTATCGAACCGTCTGAGCGCGTCGAGGCGGTGACCTTTTCTTCCGCAGTGGAAATAGATGCATCCGTCCTCTGCTGAGTAATAATGATTCATCGGCATTCCATAAGGGTATCCGTCGTCCCCGAGGACCGAGAGGATGCCGCGCTTCTCATTTTTGAGCAGCTCGATGCACTCCTCGTGCGCTATCTGTTTGGTTTTTCTCTGTAGCTCTCTGAACATTTTTAACCTTTCTTATTTTCAATGTAATGAAGCACGGCCATGACCGCGCTGTCGAGAACGCCCGCGATCACCCAAACGATCCAGGAAATATGCCACGCGCTGCCTACGAAGCTCCAGAAGAAATATATCGCGGTGACGATAGCCCAATAGACCGAATGCCCGACACCCGAAAGAGTAGTGCGGTCGGGAGTGCTCTCTATATATTCTGGATCGTCCTGAAGTCTGCGGATGCTCGCCCACTGAACGCCTGCGTTTATATAGAAATAAACTCCGACGGCGACGGCGAGGAACAAAAAGCAGAGCGCGAGCACGGATAATAGCTCGTTGTTTGCGAGTGCCGACACGATAATCGGCAGGGGAGAGAAGATCATCAGCATCGTGCCGATAAGATTTGAGCGGACGTAGACAGGTCTGAATGCCTTCTGCTTCTCGCGGAGAAGTCCGTCAACGCCGTATTCGCGTTCGAAATCGCCTTTTGTGAGGAAGGAGTACTCCGCGCTCTTGGAGCCGATCGCGATATAAATAGCCACCGCGATGCCGACGAATATGAACATCACGCAGAGTCCGAGCACACCTGCGACAGTATCCGACATATCAATTATCTGAAGATCCGACAGCGCACCGAGAAGTATGAGCGGAACTACCGAGAGGATGCAAAGAACAGTCGCAAGTGCGATGTTCTTTGCCGCGCTCTTGCGCAGACCAAGGTAATCCTGCGCCATACTCAAGGATACCTTATTAGCACTGCTCGGCTCGTTGGGGGTGTATTCCGCATCCTCGATCTCGTCTTTAAGAAGATAGTCTGTCGTGACACCGAAGAGAGTCGCGAGCTGGAGTATCTTCTGCAGATCGGGCACGGTCTGCGCGCTCTCCCACTTGGAGACCGCCTGACGCGAGACGTTCATCTTCTCGGCAAGCTCTTCTTGTGACCATCCGTTCTTCTTTCTTTGCTGAATTATCTTGTCTGCTAAAATCATTTTTCAATACCTTTCCTTGTTTGTCGTCGGTTCTAACCGCAAGGCTATTATAGCATCTTTGCACGCGAAAATCCACCAACCGATAGCTTGCAATTTGTCAAATGGCGGTTGCATTTGCTCTTTTTATTGAAAAATATACGCAATTGTGTGATTTTCCGCGATAATCTATACTGTCAACTTTGGATAGGCGAGTCATACCGCATTTTTCCATAACTCGTATACTTGCGGCATTTTCCTCAAATGCACCGGCTATGATCTCGTCAAATCCGCGCTCCCAAAGGTAGTCGATCATAGCTTTGAGAGCTTCGGTCGCATAACCTTTTGAATGGAAGGCTGGGTGTATGGCATATCCAAGCTCGATAGAGCTATTGGTGATCTCGGTATCGTTGATGATCCCGATGAGCTTATTTTTTAAATATATTCCGCGAACGTATTTGTCGCCGCGTTCCGACATAACGCGTATGCGTTCAAAAAGCTCGTGCGCACTCGCGTCGTCGTCGAGATCGGGGAGCATATACGTAGCCTTAACTTGCTTATGCCTGAATATTTCAATGAGATCGTCAGCGTCTTCGGATCTTATGCGATCAAGCGTAAGACGATCTGTTTTTATGGTGGTGTTTGTCATTTTGTCTTCCTTTTCGATTCTGCCCATTTCATAAGTGGACGGAATATCGGAGGAGATATATTTTTAGGAAGATCATCGGCAGCGAAGAATTCAAGAGCTTCAACTTCATCGGGTTGCGCTATCAGCTCTCCTGAATAGTCACGGCAGATGTATACAATGTCTATATTAGATACTTCGTCACCGTTTGGATAAATATAGTGAGTGTCGGGTCCCGAAAAAACTCCAAAAAGTTCAAGGGAATTTGCTGTAAGTCCTGTTTCCTCAAAAAGTTCACGCTTTGCGGCATCTTCTACTACTTCATCAAGTTCTACAGAACCGCCGGCGTATCCCCAAGCATGATTGTCAGCGCGTCTCTGCAAGAGAATTCTACCCAACTCATCTTCGACAATGACACTTGCACCCACTTGCAAAAGAGTGCGATGTCCAACGATCTGTCTAAGATCCATAATGTAACTTGACATATTTGCCTCCTAAGACATCTTATACGGATTATTTGTGTTTTTTAAGATACTGTTTTTGATCATCAGTAAGTCTATAGCTCTCGCATGCCTTCTGTATCGTCTTTGCGTGCGTCCACGCATCAAGTCGGCGCTCTGCGACGTAGGGAAGCGTAGCGCCCCAATTTTTCGCGAGCGCGGTCGCAAAGTACCACGCGACCATCATCCTTATATAGTATTCCTCACGTGTGACACCCGCCACGAGCTCGTGTGTCTCGGGAGTGAGAGCGTCGCCAAGGTAGTAGAGCATGAGGCACTCTATTGCAAATCGGACGGTGTATTCGTGGGGAGAGGTGAGCCATCTCCTGATATGCTCAAGCAAGAGCGGCTTATTCTTTGTCAGAACCTTCGGTCTGAGCGAGTCACAGCTTGCCCAATTGTCGATATGCGGCAGAAAACGCTCAAGCTCGCAAAGGCAGGTGTCGATATCTGATATTTGCTCGATAAGAAACGCGTGCAGATGCTGTTCTTCGAGATATTCGTGGCGGCACTCAAGCAAAAAGTCCTTGGCTCTGCCGTCACGCGCAAGCGTCTTTGCGTATTTGCGCAGGATGGGCACGCGCACTCCTATGATCTGCTCGGGGCTCTTTGTAGGAGTCAGCGAGGCAGAGAAGAGGCGGTATTTTTCCTCGCCCATCGAAATAAGCTCGTTTTGAATGTCAAGCCGCGTCAGATACGCGTCGATCTCCTCGTGCGAATGAAAAACGGTCAGTTTCTTGTCGTTGTGGGCATTAAGAAGCTCGAGCAGGCGCGGGCGCGCAGTTTCGCTGAAGTTCTTTATGTACTCGGTGAACTCGGGATCTTCTTCGGTCTCTATCCACGGCATATCAGGGCGCACCTGACCTCTTCTGCGCCGCACACCCTCAAGGCAGAGCTCGGTAGGCATATCAAGAAAGAAGACAGTGTCGCAAGCCTCAAGCCGCATCGGCAGAGTAGCGCTGTAGTTGCCGTCGATTATCCACTCGTCGCCACGGAGCACCTCGCGCACTCTCTCGCAAAGAGTCTCGCGCGACACCGTGGTCTTGTCTGCGTTCCAGAAGAGCATATCGAGGTGACAGAGCGGCAGAGAGGTGCGCTGATGAAGCTCGCGAGCAAAGCTGCTCTTTCCGCCGCCCGGGCAGCCGATTATCGGTACCTTTTTCATTTTTAAAAGAGATTTTGCGTCATCGCGCGCTCAAGCTCTGCCGTGATAGCATCAGCCATAAGCGCAAAGCCGAGATCGTTCGGGTGGCAGGAGTCGACCGTGCACATATTCTGGTAAGGACCGCGGAATATCGACGCGCCGTCGATGTAATACACGTTCTTATCCCCATTGGCACGCGCACGGCAGAAGCTCTCGTATACTACCTCACGGCGCGCGAGATTTGAGTTGTAGTCGTTGTCAAGGTCGCACTTCGAGAGCATAATATAGGGAATGTCGGGGTGTGCGGCGCGGATCTTTTCATACATCTTGTAGTGAGTTGCGCTCAGATGCGCGCGGCTCGGGGAATTGTGGTCGTAGTCGCAGACGAAAGCCGAGATGTCGAGAGATGCCATATAGTCGACGATGGCGTCCTCGCCGCGACCGTTGCCCGAAAATCCGAGATTGATGTAGTCGAAGTTAGTCCTGCGGCAGACCACGTTCTGATAGATATTGCCCGATCGCGAAGCGCATCCGCCCTGAGTTATCGAGCTACCGTAGTAGAGAATGGGAGCGGCATCGCGGTAGCGAAGCCCCTCGCCGAGCGTCGCGTCTTCGCTAATTCCTACCCAAAGCTCGTCAACTCCGCTGTAGGAAGGAAAGTTTATGGTGAAATAACGGAGCTTTTTGCTGCCCAAGTCGATCTTCGACTCGTAGCCCGCGTCGGTCGTGTGCCACGGGGGCATAAAGGTGCGCACGTATCTGCTCTCAGCACCGTCGGGTGAATCGATGAAAAGGTCAAATCCTGCCGCACCACTTGCGGGCATATGGGAAAAGAGCGAGATCGAGTTCATTTTAGTTTTGATGCATACAAAAGGCGAGTCGGTGCAAAAGCGCACTCTGCCGCCTGACGTGTGCTTTGCGAGTGCGGCAACACCGTCGCTCGTCGCCGCCGCTACCTCTGCGGGAAGACGGCGGAAGTGAGGCTGATCTTTGTAGTCGTACAGACCGTAGACACGGAAGGGCTCGCGGCGCACGTCATAAAAGTATATGCCGTCCTTTACGAGCGTTGTTTCGACCGAAAGATTCTTATCTATTTTTGAAATATCGTTGCTCATATGTAATATTCCTCCCCAAAATTTTTCTACGTTTACATTATATCACCGCCGCACGAAAATTTCAACGGCTTTGTCACAAAAAGTTGCAAAAGGGCGCTTTCGGTAATTGACAAAAGAAATTTTTTGCTGTATAATTAGAGTTGGATGAAGATTATTCTTTGAACGGAGGGAGGGGCATATGAAAAAGCTCTTTTTAACACTTAAAATTCTGGCAGCCGTGATCGCCGTTCTTTTTGTCGTCGTGCTTGCGTATCTGCTTTACGTTATATGCAGCTACGAACGGCTTCCCGATAAGCTTGATTGCAACATCGACCGTGCCGAGTGCGGAGAGCGTGCAGAGCTTGGTAAGGAATACACCATCGTCACGCAGAACATCGGTTTTGGCGCGTATACACCTGAGTTTACATTCTTTATGGACGGCGGAGAGGAGTCGAGAGCCGAGAGCCTTGATAGCGTTCTTGACTGCATCGACAAGGCGGGGGACAGAATAGAGTCGCTCTCGCCCGATTTCGTGCTTTTCCAAGAGGTAGATCTTGACTCTACCAGAAGCTTTCACACCGATCAGTACGCGTTGCTGCGCGAGCGATTCGGTGCATACTGCTCGACCTATGCGCAGAACTACGACTCGGCATATCTTATGTATCCCATCTTCGAGCCGCACGGCGCTTCAAAAAGCTCGCTTGCGACCTTCAGCAATATCAATATCACATCCTCAATGCGACGCAGTCTGCCGATATCCACCTCGTTTTCAAAGTTTCTCGACCTTGACAGATGCTACAGCGTGAGCAGAATTGAGGTGGAGGGCGGCAAGGAGCTTCTGCTCTATAACGTGCATTCCTCCGCGTACGGCGGAAACGACGAGATAAGACACGCGCAGATGACTATGCTGCTTGAGGATATGGAGAGCGAGTATAAGAAGGGCAACTATATCGTCTGCGGCGGCGACTTCAATCACGATTTCACGGGTAACTCGGTGCTTGATCTCAACGGTTACGAGGAGGAGCACGGCTGGGCTCAGCCTTTTCCTGCGGAGTATATACCGGAGGGCTTCTCGCGGTGCATAGATTACAAGGACGGTGCGCTTGTGCCGACCTGCCGCAACTGCGATATTCCGTACGAAGAGGGTAACTTTGCGCTCATCGTCGACGGATTTATAGTTTCGGATAACGTAGAGTGTATTGAGGTCGAGAATATCGACACCGACTTCGAATACTCCGACCACGCGCCCGTGCGTATGGTGTTCAAGCTCAAATAATTTATATTGGAGACACAAGGTGAGAGGTTTTCTCGTAAAAAATAAGAAGCTGATACTCAACGCGATCATACTTCTTATGATATTTTTGCTTATATCCTTAGTCTCGCTGTTGATACTGTGGGCTTTCGACGTGGTCTATCTTGACGACGGCATACAGATCAATATCGAGATGTTCGAGCGCTTTCGCAGCTCGTGGTACGGAAATCTTATAATCCTCGGCGTGCAGGTCGTGCTGACAACATTACTTTGCTTCGTGCCGGGATTTTCAATGGCATTCATAATGCTCGTTCAGACGCTTTACGCGTCGGTCTGGCAGGCTTTCTTTATAGCCTTTGCGGGAGTTATGCTATCGAGCCTTATTATGTACCTTACGGGCAGATTTGGCGGATACAGACTCTGCAAGAAAATACTCGGAGAGAAGGATTGCGAGCGCGCATCCGAGCTTCTTAACCATAAGGGCGCGGTATTCTTTCCGCTTATGATGATGTTCCCGATGTTTCCAGACGACGCGCTGGTTATGGTCGCGGGAACGCTGAGAATGTCGCTCAAATGGTTCATACCGTCGATAGTATTCGGCAGAGGTATCGGTGTGGTCACGATAGTCTTCGGACTCGGCACGGTGCCATACGATAAATTTACGACACCTTGGCATTGGATAGGTTTTATTTCTGCCTGCGCGGTATTTTTGGTGGCGGTGTTCTACGCGGCTTACAGATTTAACAAATATTTAGAGAAGAGAAACAAAAAAGAGGACTGATATGGCAAAGCTGTATTTCAAATACGGCGCGATGGGTTCGTCCAAGACGGCTAACGCGCTGATAACAAAATTCAATTATGAAGAGAGAGGAATGAAGGTCTGGCTCATCAAGCCCTCGACCGACACGCGTGACGGCGCGGGTATCGTTCAGTCGCGCATAGGGCTTATGGCAGAGGCTGATATCATCACGCCCGAAAAGGATATTTTCTCGGAGTTCAGACTCCACTCTGATTGCGACGTTATCATCGCGGACGAGTGTCAGTTCCTCACGGCAGGGCAGATAGACGACCTGCGCCGCATCGTCGACGAGCTCGATGTTCCCGTGCTTTGCTTCGGACTTCGCACCGACTTCCTCACACACACCTTCGAGGGAAGCCACAGACTTTTCGAGGTGGCTGACTCGATCACCGAGATAAAGACTATCTGCACTTGCGGCAAGAAGGCGATAGTCAATGCGCGTATCGACGGAGAGGGCAGAGTGCTGACTCGAGGCGGACAGATACTTCTCGGCGGTAACGATTCTTACGTCGCTATGTGTCATTCCTGTTGGAAAAAGGCTATCAGCGAGCAGGTAAAAGAGGAAAAAGAGATATGAGCGAGCGCGTTATGATAATCGGTGTTGCGGGCGGTACGGGAAGCGGAAAGACCACGCTTGCCGAGAACATCGCACGCGCCTTTGGAGATCGCGTGGCGGTCATCACGCACGACAGCTACTACCGCGCTCAGAACGATATGAGCTACGAGGAGAGATGTAAGCAGAACTACGATCACCCCGATGCCTTTGAGACAGACCTGCTTTGCGAGCATCTTGACGCGCTTGCACGAGGCGAGGCGATCGATGTGCCTGTCTATGATTACACCGTGTACAACCGTTCGTCGCGCACCGAGCGAGTCGAGCCGCGCGCGGTCGTGATACTCGAGGGAATTCTCATTTTCTGTGACGAGCGGTTGAGAGAGAAGATGGATCTGAAGATCTTCGTCGACACCGACGCGGACGAGCGAATTCTGCGCAGAATATCGCGAGATACCAAGGAGCGAGGCAGAAGTCTCGACTCGGTAATAGATCAGTATCTCACAACCGTCAAGCCGATGCACGACGCATTCGTCGAGCCGTACAAGCGTTACGCTGATATCATCGTCCCCGGCGGCGGATCAAACCCCGCGGCACTCGATATGATAATCACGAGAGTAAATAAGCAGTTAAACTAAAAAAGCTTTGAGTCGAAAGACTCAAAGCTTTTTTGTTATTTTACAAATTCAATTATATCCTTTATTACGTTCTCGCGTGAGAAATCGTTGAGTATCTCGTGGCGCGCGTTCTCGTAGATCACGCACTTGACGTCAGCGCCGAACTTCTCAAGCTTCTTTTTGACCTCAAGAACGCCCTTCGAGTAGTTGCCCACGGGGTCCTCGCCGCCCGAGACGAGCAGAATCTTCATATCCGCGCGCAACGAGCCGTACCACGCGCTCTTGTTGCAGTTCTTGATCATTCTGATAAGGTCGCCCATAGCACTTACGGTGAACTTGAAGCCGCAGAATTTATCCTCGTAGTACGCGCGACGAATACTCTCGTCGGTCGTCAGCCACGGGGAAGGATCGCCCTCACTGCCGCCGCCAAAACGCTTATTGTACGCGCCGAAAGCCATACTGTCAACGAGCTTTGAGATATGCTTCTCACCGTAGAATTTCTTGATGATTGCAATAAGCGCAAGACCTGCCGCCGCAAGCGGATTTTTGCCGCCCGTGCCCATAATTATGAGCTTGTCGGGCTCGCCGTATTTAGCCGCCGCGAGACGCACCACAAAAGATCCCATACTGTGTCCCATAAGAACGTAGGGTTGTGTGGGAGTTTTAGAAAACTCAGCCGCTACCGCATCATAATAAGCCTTTACATCGTCCACGAGCAGAGAGTCGCCACCCTTGTTTGCGATAAATCCAAGCTCGCTGTCATTCTCAGCCGTCATTCCGTGTCCGAGGTGGTCGTGACCGAAGCATACCCAGCCCGCCTCAGCCATTCTGCGCATAAATCCGTCGTAGCGAGCGATGTGCTCAGCCATTCCGTGAACTACCTGAAAAAATCCGCGCACCTCGCCCTCGGGAATATATGCTCTTCCGACGAGCGTGTGCTTTCCGTCGCTCGACGGTGTTTTGATAACCTTTAGTGTGTAGCTCATATCATTCCTCCGTTTTCGAAAATTCTCTGCAAGCGCATACCGCGCGTCTCCAGCCGTCAAGCAGAGAAGCGCGCTTGTCTCTGTCTATCTCGGGTGTGAACTCGCGCACGCCCGCCGCGAGCGAGATAAGCTCGTCGCGATCTGCCCAAAATCCCGTCGCAAGACCTGCAAGATATGCCGCGCCGGTGGCGGTCGCCTCTGCGTTCGAGGAGCGCAGAACGGTGATATCCGAGAAATCTGCCTGCATCTGCATAAGAAGATCATTTGCCGACGCACCTCCGTCGACCTTGAGCTTGCTCACCGCACGCGTGCCCATATCGGCTTGCATAGCGGTCAAAACGTCGTTGGTCTGATAAGCGATAGACTCAAGAGAAGCGCGGATTATATGGTTCGCGCCCGTTCCGCGCGTAAGACCGAAGATAGAGCCGCGCGCGTGCATATCCCAATAGGGAGTGCCAAGGCCTGCAAATGCGGGAACTACGTAAACTCCACCGCTGTCCTTTGACTTGCGCGCAAAATATTCGCTGTCGCGCGAGTCATTTATGAGGTGAAGCTCGTCGCGAAGCCATTGAACCACCGCGCCGCCCACGAAAACGCTGCCCTCAAGCGCGTATTCGATCGGTCTGCCCGCCTCGGTCGCGATGATAGTAGTCAGAAGTCCGTGGCGGCTCTCGACCGCCTCTGTGCCCGTGTTTGTAAGCAAGAAGCAACCCGTGCCGTAGGTGTTCTTCGCGCTTCCTCGCTCAAAGCAACACTGACCGAAGAGCGCAGCCTGCTGGTCGCCCGCAATTCCCGAGATCGCGACTGTCGCGCCCATACATTCAAAATATCCGTATATCTCACTGCTGCTCTTGATCTCGGGGAGCATAGAGCGGGGAACTCCCAAAAGAGAGAGCATTCCGTCGTCCCATTCACCCGTGTGAATGTTGCACAGCATAGTTCTCGACGCGTTCGTGCGGTCGGTGACGAAAACTTTTCCGTCGGTCAGCTTCCAGACAAGCCAGGTGTCGACCGTGCCGAAGAGCAGCTCACCCGCCTCGGCTCTCTCACGTGCGCCTTCGATGTTGTCAAGTATCCATTTGAGCTTGGTGCCGCTGAAATACGGATCAAGTCGCAGTCCCGTGACCTTGCGTATGTACTCGCCGTGGCCTTCGCGCTCAAGCTCCTCGCACAGACTCGCCGTGCGACGACATTGCCAGACGATCGCGTTGTAGATCGGTCGACCGGTCGCCTTTTCCCAAACGATCGTCGTCTCGCGCTGATTTGTAATTCCGAGCGCGGCGATCTCGTCGGGGTCAATGCCGCTCTTCGCGATACACTCGGTCAGCGCGGAGTATTGATTTGCATAGATATCCATCGGATCCTGCTCGACCCAGCCGGGATGGGGGTATATCTGCGGAATTTCGTGCTGAGACATAGCGACGGCGCGTACCTTTTTGTCAAAAAGTATAGCGCGTGCGCTCGTTGTTCCTTCATCAAGTGCAAGAATGTATTTTTTCATAAGTCCTCCCATAAAAAGAGCTTCTCTGATTACATTATAGCATATTATTTTCTTCTTTTCAAGCATATATTTTGTCGATTGAATGTTTTTATTTGTCGACTTAAAGTTTTCATAAAAGTATTGACGAAGAGAGATACTTGTGATATAATTAAAGTGCAAAGTTAAATATGCATAAAATATATAATTTTAAAAATAGGAGGTTTTCGTATGTACTACACTCGCAATTTCACGCATATTCACATTTTCAACAGAAGATCTCCGCTTCTGTGTCTTTTTCTCGGCATATAGGATAGAGTCCTATATGTCTATATACACATTTTCTCGAAACGAAGATAATACATTGTATGTTATTGCAATAAATAATTCAATTATAAGTGAGGTATCAAAATGAACAAATTTTCTCGTTCTATAACAATCAGTATTTTGATTTTTCTTGTTTCAGTATCTTTGATCTCGTGCAATAGTGCTTATGCGAGCGATTTGGACCTTTCCACAGAAACATCTCTTGTGGATTCCAAACTTATGGGGCAAATTACCGAAGGTATGACCTACAAGGAAGTGACAGAGATATTGGGCACAACCGGTACGGATGTTGGTTACGGCGCTATTATATTCGAGTATCACCTCTCAGATGGAAAAACTGCTCGCATTTGGTTGCAAAAGGATGGTTCAAATGATGTAAATAAATACTGCGTTGATGGAATAACAATTGAATAACGCTTTTACGGGCTGCCTCGGCAGCCCGTTTTTATATTTCGACAATTAAAAATAATGCCGAAAATTGTATTATTCTAACTTGTAAAACTTTCCCCCACCGTCTTGACATGGATTTTAAGGAATGGTATAATATTTTTGAAAAATATTTATATATTTTTGTAACCTTTTTAAGATTTTGGCGACATATATAACAGAGGTGCAAAGCACCCGTCAGAGAAAGGAGAAAAAATGTCTTTGCTGTCACTGCGCGGTATCGGCAAGATCTACGTTTCCGAGGGCTCGGTAGCCGTCGGACTTCGCGGAGTCGATCTTGATCTCGATATCGGTGAATTCGTTGCCGTTACGGGTAAATCCGGAAGCGGAAAGACTACGCTGCTCAATATGCTGAGCGGTATGGATACCTATGAGGAGGGTGAGCTTTATATCGAGGGCGAGCCGACCTCTCACTATGAGCAGAGCGACTGGGAGAATTACAGAAAGAAATACATCTCGTTCATCTTCCAGGACTATAACATTATTGATAGCTTTACGGTGCTCCAGAACGTAGAGCTCGCGCTTTCTTATATCGACTCTCCAAAGGAGAGAAGGGAACGCGCGCTTGAGCTTATCGAGCGAGTCGGACTCACTCGGTTTAAGAATCACAAGGGCTCGAAGCTCTCGGGCGGACAGAAGCAGAGGACGGTCATCGCGCGCGCACTCGCGAAGGACAGCCCGATAATTCTCGCCGACGAGCCGACGGGAAACCTTGACGCGAAATCGTCCGAGGAGATAATCGCGCTGCTTGCCGAGATCTCGAAGGATAAGCTCGTCGTGGTAGTCACGCACTCGGCACAAGAGCTTGAGACTTATGCGACGCGAGAGATAAGAATTTTCGACGGAGCTATCGAGCGCGACACTGAGCTCAGAGCAACCGAGAAGCGCGAGAGCGTTGAGATCAAGGATGCTGATGCCAAGTCGCATATCTTCAGGCGCGGCGCAGAGCTCGGAGTTCACAGATTTCGCGCGATGCCCAAGCTTTCGGTGTTTATGTGTATGCTGATGGTGCTGGCGATAATGGGAACCTTCTTTGCCACCATCACGATGACCTACGATATGAATGTCGACTATGACGTGTTCGTTCCGCGCGACGGAAGAGTTATAATCACGCGGCAGGACGGTGAAGTTCCGACCGAGGACGAGATATCCGAGCTCGCTACCAAAATGGGAGCTGAGGATCACGCGCGCTACGATTATCTTTACGACGTGCAGATGTCGATCAACGGACTCTACGAGAAAAACGGACGCAACTACCGCATCTGGTCCGAGCTCTTTGCGTATATTGACGACGGAAAATATTCCGCTGACGTCGGTAGCGAGCCTGCAAGCAAGGACGAGGTAATGCTCGTTCTCCCGATCGAGTGGAAGCAGATCTACGGCGACTACGAGTCTCGCAGCTCGACTCCCACAGTCAAGCTCTGCGGCAAGGACTACACCATCTGCGGAATAGATTATTTCTACGACAACACCAAGACATCATATGCGGTATTTACCGATGAAGGCTTTGAGGATTGCACCAAGAATTGCTTTATCTCGGCATACAGCTTTGGCTCGGTCAAGGCGGCGTGCGACACGAAGCTGATCGAACTTCCGTCGGGCTTTGACGGAATATATATCGACGATACGCTTACGGGCGACGAGTTCTATATCTCCTGCACCAACTATAAGATCGTCGATCAGATCAAGCAATACAAGGGTGACGTTTACATAGAATTCAGGTGGGAGAAGATATCTTACGATATGATGGGCGCGACCTATAGCTTCGTTCCCGACAGCACGACCTTTGTAGCAGAGAAGTGCAAGGTATCCTCTGAGACTCCGTACTATGACGGCGGCTACTACGAGGATATGTTCGGCAACGTCTATATGGAGGACGTACAGGTCAAGCCTATGGGCAACTCCGCGTCGATCTATATTTCGCCCGAGCTTGCGGACGAGGTGCTCGGCGGACTCAGAAACCCCAATTACCGTCAGTCCTCGCTCTTCTTTGAAAATGACAGCGCGGCGCAGAGAAAGATCGACGAGCTTCGCGACGAAGGCTACTATGCAGTTCTCTCGGATAACACATTCACCACCGAGGGCGAGAAGATACTTGCGGTATTTTCGAATATCTTCACGGTCTTCGGTTGGCTGATCACGCTTCTGTTCCTCGCACTCTTCCTCTATATCTGCTCGGCACGCGCTATCGTAGCCAAGAGAGGAGATATTGCGATACTTCGTTCGATGGGAATAGAGAACAGGATAATCAAGATCTCGATGTACGCGCAGACTGCGCTCGCGATGATCCCGTCATTTGTGCTCCTCGCGATCGTGGCGGTATTTATCTACACCTCGCCCTCTCTCAATCCGCTCTTCCCGTTTATGCATGCTTGGCAGTACGCGATGATAGTTCTCGGTATGATGATAATCAATCTCTACATCTCGAGAAAGTATAACAAGAAGATGTTCAAGGAGAGTGTGCGCAAGACTTTACGCGGAGGTGCTAAGGAATGATCAGACTCAATTCACTCAATAAGTTTTATAATAAGGGCAGACTCAACGAGGTCCACGCGGTCAACAACATAGATATGGCACTTCCCGAGAAGGGAATGATCGCGTTCTTCGGTAAATCGGGCTGCGGAAAGACTACGCTTCTCAATATGATAGGCGGACTTGACGAGGCAAGCTCGGGCAGCGTTACCTTTGATAACAAGCGTATGTCACCCAATGCCGACGAGGCGAGAAACCTCAACGTCGGATATATATTCCAGAACTACAACCTCTCTGACCGTATGAGTGTGTACGATAACGTAGCCCTCTCGCTCAGACTCTGCGGAGTGACCGATGAAGACGAGATCGAGAAGAGAGTTATGGCGGCACTCGAGAGCGTTGATATGGCAAAATACCGCAAGCGTATCCCGACGGCACTCTCGGGCGGTCAGCAGCAGAGGGTCGCTATAGCGAGAGCTATAGTTAAAAATCCCACGCTGATACTTGCCGACGAACCTACGGGCAACCTTGACGAGCAGAATACCGTTATGGTCATGGATCTTCTCAAGGCGATCTCGCGCGAAAGACTCGTGCTTATCGTAACGCACGAGGCGCATCTCGTCGACAGCTATTGCGACAAGGTAATCGGCATCGCCGACGGACGAATAGTCGAGGAGAGAGACAACGAGATAACCGAGGGCTACCACGCGCAGAAGACCAACGAGGTCTATCTTGGCGATATGGAGCGCGAGGAGCTGTCGGACGGCGAATTCTGCTTTGAGTATTACGGCTCAAAGGAGAATAAGCCTACAAAGATCAGAATAATCGAGTCGGGCGGAACGCTTTATATCTCGGCAGACGAGGGTGCAAAGCTCAGACTTGCCGACGCATCCTCCGAGCTTATCGTTCACGAGGGCAAGTACGTAGAAAAGCCAAAGGCGGTCGAAAAGGAGCTTCCCGAGGTGCTTCGCGCGCCGTTGGGATCAAACGGAAAGCTCGGCAGAATGTACACGCTCAAGGGCGCGATCAAGAGCGGATATCAGGCAAACTTCCGCAAGGGCAAGAAGAGAAAAGGATTTCTCGTCGCGGGAATGCTCTGTTTCTCGGCGATAATCGTGTTCGTCTTTGCTTTCTTCGGCACGGCGGTCTACGAATATCTGCAGGTCGAGCAGCTCTTCAACTCGCACACGGTTGCGGTCAACGCCAACGAGATGAGCGAGGAGGAGGCACGCGAGATAGTTGCCGATGGCAAGGCGGATCACTACACGATCACCAATATGTATTCGCTGTATCACCCGAGCGTCCACGAAAATCTCAACTTCTCGTTCGGTGACTTCGAGACATCACTCTATGCCTACAATAATAGCGTTTACAACTCCCATGTTCATCCGCTCCCCGCGCGTCTGCTTGAGGGCAGAGCGGTCGTTGAGGGCGTGGGCGAGATCAAGAGCGAGGATGAGATAATCATTACCCGTCAGCTCGCCGACAAGCTCATCGAGACTGCGGCGACAACCAGCCTCTCTGATTACCGCGATCTGCTCTATGCGCGCGCAAGCAGCGGCTATCGCTACTACGAAGGCGGTTACGGCAATATATCGATGGGATACGATCCTTACGGAGGCAACACTCAGGGCTACCGCGTGGTCGGTATAGTCGAGGGCGAGGACGAAGATGCGTTTTACCACGATTACACCTATCTGCAAAAGCAGATATCTCTGCTTTACGGTGTGCAGACCACCTACGTCTCTGATCTTGAGCATTCGGGTATTGATCTTCCCGCACTCGAGCAGGGAAGCATCTACGTTCGAGAGGGCGTTGAGGGCGAGAAGTTCGTGATCGCAGGCAAGAGCTACAAGATCGCAGGACACATCAAGATCGAAGTCAGCGACGAGATGTTTGAGAGTTATATGATGCTATATTACGGCATGAACATAGCCGAGTCGCTCGAGAGCTATATCGGATATATGTACGGCATATATGGATATCAAGATTGGCTCTACCAGCAGAAGCCGGGATATTACGATGATAAGCCCGATCAGGCAGAGGCAGACTATAAGGACTTCCTCGCATCCAAGGAAAAGGAGTACAATTCCTTTGTTGTCTCGGTTCGCAACGATTGCGCATCCTCGAACTTCTTCACGCTTCCCTCGATCATTATGACGCGTGAGGATATGGAGGATATCTCGATCACCTACTCGACAGGTAAGGTCGACGGACTTTCCTCGTATATATACTCGGGCGGATACTATGTATTCTACAGCAACGATGCCGATACTCTCGGTGAGGAGCTTGCCGCAAAGTACGAAGAGGGTAAGGTGATAACCCCGAAGATTGCAAGACAAACGCTCAGAAGCGAGTATTACGGCACCTTCGTGATGCTTGCAATAATGCTCGTCATCGTTTGCTCGGTGCTCTCGCTCTGCCTCTACTTCATTATGCGCTCGGCACTTCTCGGAGATATCAAGGAGGTCGGCATCAGCCGTGCTATCGGTGTCAGCCGCAGAAATCTCTGCTACAGATATTTCGTTGAGACTATGGTGCTCTTTGTGCTCACCATCTTCGTCGGATACCTGCTTACGAGCTGGGTAATGGCAGGACTGAGCGCGATGGGAAGCGGAGTAATGATGATAGTTTACTACCCGTGGTGGATCGCCCTTGCGGCACTCGCGCTTATCTTCGCGGTCACCGCAGTCTGCGGTCAGATCCCGATAAGAAGACTTGTGCGCAAGACTCCTGCCGAAATACTTGCTAAATACGACATTTAAGGAAAGCTATGGAAAGAATAAAAGGACGCCCCGAGAGCGCGGAGGGCAGACTCGACAAAGAAATGCGAGTCTACGACCTTCTCGACTCTCTCGGGGTCGAGTATGAAAGAATTGATCACGAGCCCGCGATGACTATGGAGATCTGCGAGCAGATCGACGCATCGCTTGGCGCGCTGATATGTAAAAATTTGTTTCTGTGCAATCGTCAGCAGACAGATTTCTATCTTTTGATGATGCCCGCCGAGAAGCCCTTTAAGACCAAGGATCTCTCGGCGCAGATAGGCTCGTCGCGCCTCTCGTTCGCAACGGCGGAGTTTATGGAGGAATTCCTTGATATCACTCCCGGTTCGGTCAGCGTTATGGGGCTGATGAACGATAAGGACAAGCGAGTCAGACTTCTGATCGACGCTGACGTACTGAGTGAGGAATACGTCGGGTGCCACCCCTGCATCAATACCTCAAGCCTGCGACTCAGAACAGCAGATCTGTGCGATAAGATAATCCCCGCGCTCTCTCACGAGCCGACGGTGGTAACGCTTTGAGGTGAATATGGAATATCAGGATATAAACGCAAAAACAATTGATGATTGGTGCAAGGACGGCTGGGAGTGGGGACGACCGATAAGCCACGAGGACTTTGAGAGCGCTCTTGGCGGCGAGTGGGACGTTTATCTCACACCGACAAAGTGTGTGCCGCACGAATGGTTTGGAGACCTTCGAGGTAAGCGAGTGCTCGGACTTGCGAGCGGCGGCGGTCAGCAGATACCGATATTTTCCGCGCTCGGAGCGAAATGCACTCTGCTTGATTACTCCGAGCAACAATGTGAGAGCGACAGAATGGTCGCAGAGCGAGAGGGGTACGAGGTCGAGATAATCCGCGCGGATATGACAAAGCCTCTGCCGTTTGAGGACGGGAGCTTTGATCTGATCTTTCACCCCGTGTCGAACTGCTACGTGCGAGAGGTCGAGCCGATCTTTCGCGAGTGCTACCGTGTCTTGAAAAAGGGCGGAGCATTTCTCGGCGGATATGACATCGGCATTAACTACATATTCGACGAGAATGAGGACAGAGTGCTTTATTCCTTGCCGTTCGATCCTTTGAGTGATGAGAAGATATACAACGATTGCGTTCAAAACGATTGGGGCATACAGTTCTCGCATACGATCGAAGAGCAACTCGGCGGACAGCTCCGCGCGGGATTTTGCCTTACGGATATATACGAGGACACAAACGGCGAGGGAAATCTGCACGAGCATAACGTACCTTCCTTCGTGGCGACGAGGAGTGTTAAAATTTAAAATTTTCAAGGGGGATCATGGTATGAGAAAGACAATTTTCTTGCTTTTGGTAGCTCTGGCACTATTTTCTGTTGTAGGATGTGGCTCAGATAAGTTAGATATTGGCATCAAAGAAGGCATAGCATATTTCGAGTGTTCTCGGTCTATGCCGCAGATCATCCTTGGAGGAGAGTCCGAAACGGTAATTGAGGATGAAGCTTTCCTCGATGCGCTGATATCGGCAATTGACGGCAAAGCCGCAGTTGAGGATATGTGCAACTGTGAGGCACTCTACAATATCCGTATTGATAAATACAATATTGGATTGCATACTCACGGTATAAGCGTTACGTATCCAATAGGGCACAATATAAAGGGACTCAACGTTTTTACGGTAGATTGCACGGATGAGGAAATGGACGCATTGTTTGAAATACTCACCGCTGTGACAAATTCTACTCACTCATAAGCGAAACTTCTTAAATAAGACAAAACAAGGCGGCTCGCTACGGCGAGCGGACGGTGGTATCGCTTTGAGTAAAGTAGTACGTCATTCGTGGCGACGAGGAGTGTTAAAATTTAAAATTTTCAAAGGAGATCAAGGTATGAAAAAAACATTATTCAAAAATACAGCTGTACTTATTTCGCCAATCTTGTTGTTTCCGCTCTTGTTTATTCCTTACTTGTGGTTGAATTCTGAATTTATCGTAGAATGGTTCGGCTGCGGTTGTCCAAAGGTAGATGAGTTTGGGAATATGATCGACTCGTATTTTAATGCAAATCATTTTACTTTTTTGTTCTGGTTGTTTATTTCTGCCTGCGTAACTGTTATATCGATTTTTATTTCCAAGCGTATACTAAAGGAAAAGATATGGCTCAGAATTTTGTATATTGCAGTTATGCTTGTAATTTCTCTTCTTATAACTATGCGATTTTGCTATATAATGGCGTGGAATTGACTGCTTTCAACACAAAAACATCCCCGACAGAGTCTCTATCGGGGATGTTTGTATTATTTGATGATCTTCAGCTCCTCGTTATCCACCGTGACAGTCGGTGTGGGTTTGCCGAAGCGGAGAAGCGCCGCAGACTCGCCAAGGCGGAAGACCTGCTCGGTGCCCTTGAGAGAGAAGGGGCGAACACTGATGTCAAACTCCGTACCGTCGATGGTCACGACCGCCTTGCCGCTCACGTAGGAGTAGCAGAGCGAGATAGTGTGCGTCAGAGTGTTTCCCGTCTCCTCGCCCGTCTCAAGATCGAGCTCAGGCTCGCTGTATTCCCAATTTATCTTCTTTGCCATATTAGCCTCCTCAGTAAATATAGGGTATGATGATCTTATTCTGTCTCCTTATATTCTCGCAACGCCCGTTTTGTGCGCCGCCTCGATGACCGCCTTTGCGACTGCCTCGGCAACTCTCTTGTCGAGCGCGGGAGCGATTATGTTTTCCTCGTTCAGCTCCTCGTCGGAAATGAGAGAAGCGAGCGCATACGAGGTTGCGACCTTCATTTCCTCGTTGATGCAGGATGCTCTGCAATCAAGCGCGCCGCGGAAAATTCCGGGGAAGGCGAGAACGTTGTTGATCTGGTTAGGGAAGTCCGAGCGTCCCGTGCCGACAATGCGCGCGCCTGCCTTCTTGGCAAGGTCGGGCATGATCTCGGGAGTGGGATTTGCCATTGGGAAAACGATCGCGTCGGTAGCCATAGATGCGACCATTTCTTCGCTTACTATTCCGGGAGCGGAAACGCCGATGAATACGTCAGCGCCGCGCATCGCGTCTGCGAGATTGCCGTGCGCGAGCGAGTGGTTGGTAAGCTCTGCTATCGCCTTGTGAGCATCATTAAGTGTCTCGTCGTCGCGGCTGATGATGCCGAATCGGTCGACCATAGTAAGATTTTTAACGCCCATATTAAGCAGATGTCTGCCTATCGCGCATCCTGCCGCGCCTGCGCCGTTGATAACGACCTTGACGGTAGAGATGTCCTTCTTTACGATCTTGAGCGCGTTGAGAAGAGCCGCGGCAACTACTATAGCAGTTCCGTGCTGATCGTCGTGGAATACGGGAATATCGCAGATCTGTTTGAGCTTCTGCTCGATCTCAAAGCATCGCGGAGCGGCGATGTCCTCGAGATTGATGCCGCCAAAGCTTCCCGAGATGAGATAGACCGTGCGCACGATCTCGTCAACGTCCTTGGAGCGCACGCAGAGCGGGAACGCGTCAACGTCGGCAAATGCCTTGAAGAGCGCGCACTTGCCCTCCATTACGGGCATTCCTGCCTCGGGCCCGATGTCGCCAAGACCAAGCACAGCCGTGCCGTCGGTGATGACCGCAACGAGATTGTTGCGGCGGGTGAGCTCGTAGGACTTGTTGATATCCTTCTGTATCTCAAGGCAGGGCTCTGCCACGCCGGGTGTGTATGCAAGCGAGAGATCCTCTCTGCTCTCGATCGGGCAGCGCGTAACTACCTCTATCTTGCCGTTCCATTCATAATGCTTTTTAAGTGATTCTTTTCTTACGTCCATAACTTTTTCCTCTTTAAACCATCTGTTCAGGGTGAAATATTTCGTCAAATCTCGCCTCGTCCATAAGACCGAGCTTGAGAGTTGCTTCCTTGAGTGTGATATTTTGCGAATACGCGATCTTCGCGATCTTCGCAGCGTTCTCGTAGCCAACGTAGGGGCTGAGCGCGGTGACGAGCATAAGTGAGTTGTTGAGGTATTCCTGCATCTTCTCGCGGTTTGCCTCGATTCCCGACACGCAGTTTGATCTGAATGACTCGATCGCATCTGCGAGCAGTCTTACCGACTGCAAGAAGTTGTACGCGCAGACAGGCATAAATACGTTGAGCTCGAAGTTTCCTTGTGATGCCGCCATTCCGACAGCCGTGTCGTTGGCGATGACCTGCAGAGCAACCATCGTCATAGCCTCGCACTGAGTCGGGTTGACCTTGCCAGGCATAATAGACGATCCGGGCTCGTTTTCGGGAATCTTTATCTCCCCAAGACCGCAACGCGGGCCCGATGCGAGCCAGCGCACGTCGTTTGCGATCTTCCATAGGTCAGACGCGAGCGCTTTGAGCGCGCCGTGCGCGAATACGAGCTCATCCTTCGAGGTGAGCGCGTGATACTTGTTGTCCTCGGTGATAAAGGGTATCGAGGTTATCTCTGCGATCTTGCGTGCCACGAGTGTGTCAAATCCGTCGGGAGCATTGAGCCCTGTCCCGACTGCCGTGCCGCCGAGCGCGAGACTGCAAAGCTCGGCAGATGCGAGCTTTATCATCTTTCTGTCCTTCTCAAGAGAGGATCTCCAGCCCGAGATCTCCTGTGAGAAGCTGATCGGCGTTGCGTCCTGCAGGTGCGTTCTGCCGCTTTTGATCACTCCCTCGTTCTCGCGCTCAAGACGGCAGAGCTCGTCGATCATAAGATCGAGCGCAGGGAGCAGAAGCTCTCTTATCGAGCGGAGCGCGGCTATGTGCATCGCGGTAGGGAAGGTATCGTTTGAGGACTGCGACATATTTACGTCGTCGTTGGGGTGAAGTATCTTTTCTTGCGCGAGAAGATTGCCGTAGTTTGCGATCACCTCGTTTGCGTTCATATTTGTCTGCGTACCCGAGCCGGTCTGCCATACGACGAGCGGGAAATGCCCGTCAAGCTCGCCCGAGATTATCTTCTCGGCGGCGGATGTGATGAGCGCGAGCTTCTGCTCGGTCATTCTCTCGGGGCAAAGCTCCGCATTTGCTCGCGCGGCGGCAAGCTTGAGGATGCCGAACGCGTGGATTATCTCGGACGGCATAGTCTCAAGACCCACGCCGATGCGGAAATTCTCAAAGCTACGCTGAGTCTGCGCGCCCCAAAGGCGACTTTCCTCAACCTCGATCTCACCCATTGAATCACGTTCAATTCTGTATTTCATATATTTTTATCTCCTCGTAGGTGTTGTTAATAGCTATGCTCGGCGCATCTTTCTCGAAGCAGAGCGCAAGGCATGCATCCGCACCGTCGACCGTGAGCCTGTATTCCTTGAAGAAATACGCAGAGTCGTCAATTATCTGACCGCGGCAGATAGATGCGAGCCCCTCGCCCGAAAGCTTCGCAAGAGCCTCTTTTTTTACCCAGAGCGCGAAGAAGTCTTCGAGTGAATTCTCACTTACTAAGAGTCTTGAATGCTCTTCGGGACTGAGAAAACGCTTTGAGAGAGACTCCACGTTGCGCGACGCGTCGATAAACTCAAGATCAAGCCCCACGTTCTCTTTGCATAGCGCGACGGCACAAAGATCGCGCGAGTGCGTGATGCTGAAATGATACGGCAGAGATGCAAAACGCGGCTTGCCGTTCTTCTCGCGGATGACGGTGAGATCCTCGTTACCAAGATCTGTGCGCTTGATAAGTCGATCGAGGCAGAGCAGGGCAGAAAGCGAGTTTTTCTGCGCGGCAGGATTTTTTATAGAACGAAGCCGCTCGCGCTCGCTCTCGCCAAACGGAAGAGAGGATATGAGCGTATCAATATCGCAGGATATATCGCCCGCGCGCATCAAAGCCACAAAACAAAGACTATTTCCTTGACTCATTTACTCACCTCGATTTCATATACCAATATTATACAACAGAGAGCAGGATTTTTCAATATTTTTTCGAATTTTTTTCAAAAAACTATTGACATTTGCAAACTTTTGTAGTATAATACCAATGTTGCGAAAAGCAATACCCTCTATCTAAAGACAAATCAATATGCGAGAGTGGCGGAACTGGCAGACGCGCACGTTTGAGGGGCGTGTAGTTCACACTGTACGGGTTCAAGTCCCGTTTCTCGCACCAAATCAAAAGAACGGCATCAAAGATGCCGTTCTTTTGGTTTTATACGAACTAACTGACGCTGAACCCCTTCGACCGCCAGGTCGGATGCTTAGCGTCTCTTTACTTTTTCTCACTTTTTCTTCTCTGCCGCTTTTTTTGAAAACTCGCAACCGCAATAGTCTTGTCGGTAGAGCGAATAGATCTCGGAGAGCTCGCAGGAACGCTTGTATCCGTTCTTTTTCTTGAAATCCGAGTAGAGATACGCAACGCCGTACTCTTCGGATAGCTCCTTGCCGATAGAATTGAGCCATTCGGCGTTCTTATAGGGGCTTATCGAGAGAGTGGTGCAAAAATAGTCAAATCCGCCGCGCTTTGCTATATCCGCCGTACTGCGCAGGCGGAGCTTGTAGCAATCGTAGCAGCGCTCGCCGCCCTCGTCAAGCGCCTCTCTGCCGCGCGAGATAGCCTCAAACTCGCTCGGGTCATAGTAGGCGGCGAAGAGCTTTACCTCGCTTGGAAGCGGCATCTCGCCGATAAGACGGCGAAGCTCGTCCTCTCGGAACTTGAATTCCTCTGCGGGTGAGATATTCGGGTTGTAAAAATAGAGAGTTATATCGAAAAAGCTTGAAAGATACTCAAGCACGTAGCTCGAGCAGGGCGCGCAGCACGCGTGAAGCAAAAGGCTTTTGCGCTGACCGCTCTTTTTTATTTTCGCTATTTCTTCCTCAAGTAAAAGGCTGTAATTTATCTTATTCATACACTCACATACACGGATTTATTCCGTAAAGATTATTTTTGAAGCAAACGAGCTTTCTTCCGCTGATGCTCTGCGCCTTGCGGTTGATCGCGCTTATATGCACTGCCACGTTCTGACGGCTGACACCCTCGTTCAGCAGAGAGCAGAGAAGCTCCGCGCTCGCCTCACCTCTCTCTGTGATAAGCGTGAGGAGCTTATTCTCTGTCGGTGTGAGGCGGAGCGGATATCCGAGCAGAAAGACTCCGCCCTTTTCGATTACAAGAAATCTCTCCTGCATATCAGGCAAAATACTCAAGCGCTTGCTTGTAGCCTTCAAAGCCGAGACCTGCGATGGTCTTCTTAGCTACGAGCGAGACGAAGGAATGTCTTCTGAACTCCTCGCGCGAGTTGACATCGGACAGATGCACCTCGACTGTGGGGATACCTACCGCCTTGAGCGCGTCGAGTATAGCCACGCTCGTGTGGGTGTAGGCGGCGGGATTTATAACGATCCCGTCGTACACTCCGTAAGCCGCCTGGATCACATCGACGATCTCGCCCTCGTGGTTCGACTGGAAGAGCGTGACCTTGAGCGAGAGCGCATCGGCGCATTCTCGGATATATTTCTGCAGAGCCTCGAAATCCTGCTTGCCGTAGATATCGGGCTCGCGGATGCCGAGCATATTGAGATTAGGTCCGTTTATGACGAGAATTTTCATATCTGCTCCTTTGCTTCGATAAAATTCATAAATCCATCAATGATCGCGTCCGCGGTCAGTTCTTTGATCTCGGTGCTCTTCTGCGTAACGTCGGCAAACGCGCGGTAGAGGCCTGCGCGCTTTGCGTAGAGAGCTTCAAGCGAGCCTCTCTGCGAGAGCGGACGGCCGTCGGTCGCGAGATTTTGAAGCTCGCGCTCGAGGAAAACTATAACTCCGTTCTGGTGGAGCAGGGGATAGTTGCGCTCCTGCGTTACGACACCGCCACCTGTTGCGATGACCTTGCCGCTCTGCTTTGCGATCTCGGCGAGCGTCTCGGTTTCCATAAGTCTGAATTTCTCCTCGCCAAGCGTGTTTATCGCCTCGGCGGGAGTTATGCCGTGCATCCTCTCGAATTCCTCGTCAGAGTCGAGGAACTCGCGTCCGAGCTTCTCGGCGATGATCTTTCCGACCGAGCTCTTGCCGCATCCGGGCATACCGATAAGAATGAGGTTTGCCGTCTCTGCCGTGATCTTTGAGACGACCTGCTCGATAATTCCTTCTTCGTAACCGTCGCCCGTGAAATGCTCAAAGGCTCTTGCCGCCTGAGCGACGAGCATCGAAAGACCGCCGACGGTAACGATGCCGAGCTTTTCTGCCTCAAGCATCAGCGCGGTCTTTGACGGATTGTAGATCACATCGAACACTGCCTCGCAAGCGGGAAAGTAGGAAAGAGAGGTAGGCGCGACGTTGTTGTTCGGGTACATACCTACGGGAGTCGCGTTGACCACGATCTGCGCGTCCGAGTGCTTAGCGATATTCTCGGGAGTGTTGTCCTCAATGCCTATGATGACAAGCTCACGCACGTGCTTGTCGCGAAGGAGCGTGCAAATAGTCGCAGATGCGCCGCCGTTGCCGAAAACGATCGCCTTTTTGCCCTCGACCTCAACGCCCGAGCGCTTGACCATATAGTCAAACCCGAAATAATCGGTGTTATATCCGTAAAGTCTGCCATTTCGGCGGACTACCACGTTGACAGCGCCTATGTCGTGCGCCTCTTTGGAGATCTCGTCAAGAAAAGGCATAACGTCCTTTTTGTAGGGGATGGTAACGCAGAATGCGTCAAGATCACCGTCCTTTACAAAGCTTCCGACCTCTTCGGGCGCAAGCTCGTAAAGCTCAAACGGGTAATCCGCCATCGCGTTATGTATCGGTTTTGAAAAGCTGTGACCGAGCTTCTTGCCAATAAGTCCGCATTTAAGATGCTTGTATCCGTATTTCATCATATCACCTCGGAGTAAGAGCCAAGATAGGTGAATTCCTCACATTCCTGCTCAAGCTCGGAAAGGAGACTTGCGAGCTTGGGGGAGTATACCGAGGATTCAAGATCAAAGTAGAACATAAACTCAAAGTCGCGGTCGGGAATAGGTCTCGACTCGAGCTTGATGAGGTTTATTCCGAGTGCGTTGAAGCGCGAGAGTATGCGGAAGAGCGCACCGGGGCGGTGAGGTGTGACAAGCATTAGCGAGGTACGGTCGGCACCGGGGTATATCTCAAGCTTGTTGGTGATGCAGATAAAGCGGGTGTGGTTGTTGCCGTTGTCCTGAACTGCACTCGCGATCGCGTCAAGTCCGTACTGAGCAGCACAAGAGCGCGAGGAGAGCGAAGCAACGTCGTCTCTGTCCGACTCTGCGACCATCTGCGCCGCCTTTGCGGTGTTCGCAACGCGCGTGATCTTCACGTTCTTGCCGAGAGAAGCGAGGAATGACGCGCACTGGCTGATAGCCTGCTCGTGCGAGAAGATCTCTTTGATCGCTGAGAGCTTCGTACCCTTTTTTGCAAGCAGGCAGTGGTCGATCTTGATGCGCACCGTGCGCACGATCTTGAAATTCTTGCTGATCATCAGATCATAGACCTTCTTTACAGAGCCTGCCGTGCTGTTTTCTATCGGGATCACGCCATAGCGGCACATTCCCGCCTCGATCGCCGAGAAAACGCCCTCCCAATTCGAGAAAAAGGTGATGTCGGGGGCAGAGAAGAGACGTTCAGCCGCGATCTGCGAATAAGCACCCTCAACGCCCTGACACGCAATGTTCGCACGCTCGGGGAACATACGCGGAGTCTCGTCGATCGCCTTTACGATCTCGTTATAAAGCTCTGTCGTCTCGCCGAGCTGTTTGTGCTGATAGGAGCGCGAGAGCGAGAGGATAGTTGAGTAGAGTGTTCTCGAGTATTCCTCGAATTCCTCGCCCGAGAGCTCGGAGATCTTGGAGAGAAGCGCACGCTCTCTCGATGCGTCAAGCACGGGCATACCGTGCTCGCGCTTGTATTCGGCAACGCCTGCCGAGCAATTCATACGGCGAATGAAGAGCGAGACGAGCTCGCGGTCTATTTCGTCGATCTGTTGTCTTAATTCGTTGAGTTCCATAAGATCACCTTCGTTTTGGGGTTAATTATCAAGCAGAAGATCGGTCAAGGCGATCGCCGCTGCCGCCTCGAAGACGGGGAGCGCGCGTACGACCACACAGGGATCGTGTCTGCCCTTGATAGAGAGCTTGACAGGCTTCATGCTCACCATATCAACGCTGTCCTGCTCAAGATATATAGACGGAGTCGGCTTCATCGCCGCGCGGAAGACTATCGGCATTCCGCTCGACATACCGCCGAGAATTCCGCCCGCGTTGTTGGTAGAAGTAAATATCCTCTCACCGTCGGTCACAAAGGGATCGTTATTTTGCGAGCCGCGGAGAGTCGAGCATTCAAAGCCGTTGCCGAATTCGATGCCCTTGACTGCAGGGATGCCGAAAACTATGCCAGAGATGCAATTTTCAACACCGTCGAACATATGCTCGCCAAGTCCCGCGGGAACACCGAGGATAGCGCACTCGACCACACCGCCGACAGAGTCGAGGGAGGTACGTGCCTCTTCTATCTTCTCGCGCATAAGTCTGCCCGCCTCTTCGTCAAGAACGGGGAAGTCCGAGCGCGAGCGCAATATTTCAAAATCTGCCGTCGATACCTTGGCAAGATCAAAGGGCTTGTCCTTGATGCCGCCGATCGAGTAGAAGTGCGCCGCTATCTCAATTCCGCGCGTGCGCAGATACTGCAGGCAAATTCCGCCAACGATGCACATTGGTGCCGTGAGTCTACCCGAGAAATGTCCGCCGCCGCGAAGGTCGACACCCTCGCCGTATTTCATTTTTGCGGCAAAGTCGGCGTGCGAGGGGCGGGGGATAAATTCAAGATTTGAGTAGTCCGCCGATCTCTGCGAAGTGTTGCGGATGATCGCGTGAAGCTTGCTTCCGTCAAGCGTGATATTCTCACCGTCGTCGGTAGCACCGCTGATAAATTCGGGTCTGTCGGGCTCTTTGCGTTGAGTCGACATCAGACTCCGTCCGGGTGCGCGGCGCTCCATAAAGTGAAGAAGCTCTGCGCGGTCGACAGTGATGCCGCTCGGAAGTCCCGATACCGTCACTCCGATGCATTCGTCGTGCGAGCCGCCGTATATTGATAATTTGAGATTTTTTCCGTAAGTGGTAGCCATTTTTATTATACCAGCTTTCTGCCCATCAGAACGCCCATTACCGACGCCATCATAAGTCCACGTGTCCAACCGCTCGAGTCACCGAGACAGTGGAGTCCCGCTATGTTTGTGTTGAAGTCCGAGTCCATCTTGACTCGGTTGGAGTAGAACTTCAGCTCGGGCGAGTAGAGAAGAGTCTCGGTCGATGCAAAGCCGGGTACGACGTAATCGACCGCCTGAATGAAGTTTATGATGTTCGTCATAGCGCGATAGGGCATAGCCGAGGTGATGTCGCCTGCGACCGCATCGGGAAGCGTGGGGCGCACGTTGGAGCGCGAAAGCTCCTCCTCCCAGGTGCGCTTGCCGTCGAGAATATCGCCGAAGCGCTGTACCATAATGTGACCGTCGCCAAGCATATTCGTAAGCTCGCCCACCTTTTTCGCGTACGCGATAGGCTGATTGAAGGGCTCTGCGAAGTTGTGCGAGCAGAGGATCGCGAGGTTGGTGTTGGGAGACTTGAGATCCTTGTAGGAGTGTCCGTTTACCACCGCGAGATCGTTGTCGTAGTTCTCCTGACTTACAAATCCGCCGGGATTCTGACAGAAGGTGCGCACCTTGTTCTTGAAGGGCTGAGGATAGCCGATGAGCTTCGATTCATAGAGCACGTTGTTGACGCTCTCCATGATCTCGTTTCGTATCTCAACGCGTACGCCGATGTCGACAGTTCCCGGCAGGTGAGCGATACCGTGCTTTGCGCAAAGCTCCTCAAGCCAATCCGCACCGCGACGACCTGTCGCGATGACCGTGTGATCAGCAAAGCACTCGAGTTCCTTGCCACCCTCTCGCAGAATAACGCCCTTGCACTCGCCGTCCTTGATGATAACGTCGGCGCATTCGCATCCGAATTTGATCTCAACGCCGCCGCGGAGCAGATACTGCTCGATAGCGTAGTAGATCTCCTGCGCTTTTTCTGTGCCGAGGTGGCGGATAGGGCAGTCGACCAGCTTCAGTCCCGCCTTGATGGCTCTTTTGCGTATCTCCTTGACCTCTTCGTTGTTGCCGATGCCCTCAACGTGAGGATCAGCCCCGAAGTCAAGATATATAGAGTCGGTGTAATCTATCATTTCCTGTGCGAAGCTCTCGCCGATAAGCGTGGGAAGGTCGCCTCCGACCTCATACGAGAGCGAAAGCTTTCCGTCCGAGAACGCGCCCGCGCCCGAAAAACCCGTGGTTATATGGCAATAAGGCTTGCAGGAAACGCATTTTTTTGTTTTTGATTTAGGGCAACTGCGATTTTCAATCGCTCTGCCTTTCTCGACTACGAGTATTTTTTTGTCACTTCCGAGCTTCAACATCTCGAGTGCTGTGAATATTCCCGCAGGACCTGCGCCGATTATTACAACGTCGTATTTTTGCATTATATTTTGTTTCCTTTCATCTGTGATGATAACTTTCCAACAATACATTATATCACAGATATTAAGATATTTCAAGTGTTATATTATAGATGCCTTGACTTTCAAGGACAGCATATCATCCCAGAAGCGCGGGTAGGATTTCTGCACCGCCTCCGCGCGCTCTATTGTAACTTCAGATTTTGCTACAGTCGACGCGACCGCCGCGCTCATAGCGATGCGATGATCGCCCCAAGAGTCGACGCATCCGCCGCGAAGTGACTCGACGCCGTCGATCATAAGTCCGTCGTTGCTGACTCTGACGGACGCGCCGAGCGCGTTCAGTACCTGCGCGGTCGATTCAAGTCGGTCGCTTTCTTTCAGTCTCAGCCGCGCCGCACCGTATATCTCCGTGCATCCTTTTGCCACGGATGCGACTGTTGCGAGTATCGGCACGAGGTCGGGGATCTGCGACGCATCTATGCGAATAGAGTGGAGCGTGCTCTTTTTTGCGATATACGAGCGGCGCTCGGGAATATATGTGATATCCGCGCCAAATTCGCGCAAAAGCTCTACGATCTTTGAGTCGCCCTGAGCGGAATTCTGGTCAAGACCGAGTAGCTCGACCTCTCCCGAAAGTACACCGAGCGCGAGCACAAACGCCGCGTTCGACCAGTCACCCTCGACTGCGATGTGCGTCGGTGTGGAGAGTCTGCCGCCTGCGTTTATCTCAAATCCGCTCTCGGTCTTTATCGGTGCAGCCCCGAAGAGCGCGAGCGAGTTGCAGGTCATATCAACGTAGGGCGCGGACTCGAGCTTTCCTGTGATCTGTAGCTTTGACGGATGCTCGAGCAGAGAGAGAGCAAAGAGAAGTCCGCTGACGAACTGCGAGGAAACTCCGCCGTCGATCGAGAAGCTGTCGCCGTTGAGTCTGCCGCTAAGAGTCAGCAGCTCCTTGCCGCTGAGTGTTATTCCGTGTGCCTCAAGCTCCTCGCGAAGAGGAGAGAGAGGACGCTCGGGCAGTCTGCCGTGAAGCGCAAATCTACCGCCCTTGCCGAGTGCCGCCACTATAGGCAGCATAAAGCGCAGAGTTGAGCCGCTCTCGCCGCAGTCAAGCAGGGGAGAGTCTGGGATGCGTTCGCGGTCGATAGGCTCGACGGTATAGCCGTCGATAGTTCTTTTTATATTCGCGCCGAGAGCTGAAAGACACGCGGCTGTCGCCTCGATGTCGTTATTCGTCTCGGTGCAGATCACGGTCGTGGGGGCATCTGCGAATGCCGCACAGATCAGAAGGCGGTGAGCCATTGATTTTGACGCTATCGCGCGCACAGAGCCGCTTGCGACCGATGGAGTAAGTATAGCTTTCATATTCAGAGTCCTTTGCTGATATATCCCTCAAGCTCGGATACCGCGATCTTTTGAGGTCTGCAGTTGCCGATGCCGTTCGGGAGAATAAGCGTTATCGAGTCGCCCTCGCGCTTCTTGTCAGCCGTCGCGATGCGTGTGAGCTCGGGCGCGGAATAGGGGCAGTCGGTAGGAAGTCCTACACTGCGAAGAAGAGAAGTGATCTCCGCCTGATCCTCGGTACTGCATATTCCCATAGATACGGCGATCTTCGTGACTATCACCGTGCCGATAGCGACCGCGCTTCCGTGCGAGATAGCAAAGCCTGAGAGTGCCTCTATCGCGTGACCGACCGTGTGACCGAGATTGAGAAGCTGGCGCGTGCCGCGGTCAAATTCGTCAAGCGCGACGATATCCGCCTTGTGCTTCACGCAATCGGCGATGACGTCCTCGACGTTCTCGCGAATTCCGCTCTGCAATCTGCAAAACATCTCGCGGTCGTTGATGATCGCGTATTTTATTACCTCGGCACAGCCGTCGGCAAATACAGAGTCCTCCAGCGTATCAAGAGTATTGACGTCGCACAGCACGAGCGAGGGCTGATGGAATACACCCGCGAGGTTCTTGCCTGCGGCGAGATCTACCGCGGTTTTTCCGCCGACCGACGAGTCGACCGCCGCTAAAAGCGTTGTGGGAACTTGGATAAATCTTATGCCGCGCAGATAGACTCCCGCCGCAAAGCCGCACAGATCTCCGACCACACCGCCGCCGAGCGCGATCAGAACGTCGGAGCGCGTGAAGCGTCGCTCTGCCAGAAATTCAAGCAGAGAGATGAGATTTGTCGTGTTCTTTGAAGCCTCTCCGTGAGCGATGACGAATTTTTCGACCTCAAAGCCTGCCGCCGTCAGCGACTTTACAGCCGCCGCCGAGTAGAGCGCGTCTACGTTGTCGTCGGTGACGATGCAAAGCTTTGCCTTGCCGACCGCATCAAGCACGTATTCGCCAAGGCTCGAGAGAAGTTCTTTTCCTATTATCACGTCGTAAGCTGACGACGCATTGACTCTGACCTTTTTCATTACGATCTCCTGAAATTATAATTATCCGTCGACGCGTTCCTTAGCCTCGCGACCGTCTTTGAGAAGTCCGCGAAGTCTGTCTGCGTCGCCGTTTTCAATTGCATCTCGGTATTCCGAGAGAGAATTTATTATCGAATTGAGCTCGAAGAGAAGCGGCTCGCGGTTCTCAAGGAAGAGCTCGGTCCACATATTCTCATTGAGCCACGCAACTCTCGTCATATCCTTGTAGCTTCCCGCGGAAAATCCCTTGTGATTTTGCGCGGTAGGCGTTTTTACGTATGCGTTCGATACCACGTGCGCAAGCTGAGAGGTGAAGGCGATCATCTCGTCGTGTCGCTCTGCCGTCGTGACAGAGAAGCGACCGAAGCCTGCGGGGGCGAGCAGCTGCTTGATCTTGTCAAGCAGAGCGATATCGTCAAACACGGGCGGAACGAGCACCATAGGCGCGTTCTTGAAAAGAGTTGCGCGCGCGTGCTTGATTCCCGAGTACTGCGTTCCTGCCATCGGGTGACCGCCGATAAAGCTGAAGCCGTACTTTTTTGCAAGCGCGAATCCGCACTCGCATATCTTCACCTTGGTTCCGCACAGATCTATCACGGTCGCATCCTTTGAAATAAGATGCGCCACGCTCTCAAGGTAGTGTGCCGAGGCGGTGGGGTAGAGAGCTACGAACAAAAGCTCGCACTCACCGATCGTGCTCTCGTCGAGCACACCGTCGGTTATTCCCGCAAGGTCGCAGTAGCCGAGCGTTGCCTGATCTATATCAAAGCCGAGGACTCTGTGCCCCGATGCCTTGTATGCCTTTGCCATCGAGCCTCCGATAAGTCCGAGGCCGCAAATTCCAACAGTCATCTCAAAGCTCCTTTATCGCACCAAGTATGCGAATTACCGCGCGTGCCACGTCGTCAAACGCCTCGGGCGTGAGCGACTGCGCGCCGTCGCAGAGCGCATTCTTGGGATCGTTGTGTACCTCTATCATAAGTCCGTCAGCACCGCAGGCAGCCGCCGCCATAGCCATGGGCTTTACGAGTCGTGCAACTCCCGTCGCGTGCGAGGGGTCGATGATGATGGGCAGATGCGTCAGCTCTTTGAGCATAGGAACAGCCGAGAGGTCGAGCGTGTTGCGAGTGTAGGTCTCAAATGTGCGGATGCCTCGCTCGCAGAGAATGATATTTTCGTTTCCGCCGGCCATAATGTACTCGGCGGACATAAGGAATTCCTTGAGGGTGTTTGCAAGACCTCTCTTTAGAAGGATGGTCTTGTTTGTCTTTCCGAGCTCCTTGAGAAGCTCGAAGTTCTGCATATTGCGCGCGCCGACCTGAATTACGTCGACGTCCTCGAAGAGCGGCAGATGGTTTGCGTTCATTATCTCGGTAACGATCGGCAGTCCCGTCTCCTTCTTTGCTTCAAGAAGTATCTCGATGCCGTCAGCCTTCAGACCCTGGAAATCGTAGGGCGAGGTTCTCGGCTTGAACGCGCCGCCGCGGAGCATCGTCGCTCCCGATGCCTTGACAGATCTTGCGATCTGCATCACCTGCTCCTCGCTCTCAACAGAGCAGGGACCTGCGATGATCGCAAAGGTGTCGCCGCCGACCGAGGTGTTGCCGACCTTTATGACGCTGTCGTCGGGATGAAATTTTCTGTTCGCGCTCTTGAAGGGCTCGCTGATGCGCTTTACGCTGTCAACTATATCAAGGCTGCCGAGCAGCTCCTCGTCGATCCTGCTCGTGTCGCCTATAAGTCCTACTACCGTGTGTTCGTTTCCGACAGAGATATGCACGTCGAGCCCCTGTGCTTTGAGCCAGGACGTGAGATTGTCGAGCTGTTTTTGACTTGTTCCGCTTTTAAGTACTGCGATCATTTTTGTTTTCTCCTTTAAACTATCTGAAAAAATTACAAGTGCCGAATGCGAACACCGAGACGGTACTAAGAATAAAAAGCCTCTCGGTGCTTAGCATCGAGAGGCTTAAGAAGATCTGATAAACCTTTAAGTCAGAAAAAATTCCGAGTCCCGCAACAAAACACCCTTATCAATTATTACCGCAAAAGTAATAAAAATAAAGGTAAAAGTAATTGTTAGCGAAAAAACGGTTCATTTTTACTGTCTCCTTTGACTTGATACAATCATTTTAGCACGGTAAAGCGGTTTTGTCAATAGCTTTCTTCAAAAAAAATTTAAAATATTGAGATATTCCATTTTACGACCTCGGTCGCGAGCAATATCATACAAGGCATCGTCAGAACCGAGAAAAGAGTTGACGTGCCGACACCCTGAGCGGAAAAGCCGGGCGCGGTATCGTATATCTCGGCAAACATACTTGCCGAGGTCGCCGCAGGCATTGAGGAAACTGCGGTGATGAAGATGACCCAGAAGTCAGAAAATCCGAGGATCTTAAGCGTAAAGCAGAAGAAGAGCGGAATTATTATAAGCTTGAAAAGGCAGAGGTAGTAAGCCTTTCCCGAGCCGAATATCTGCTTGAAGCTTCTCGTTGAGAGGAGCGCACCGATGATAAGCATAGATATCGGAGTACACAGCGACGCGATGTAGTCGACGCTTTCCTTGACTACGACGGGAAGCGTGAACTCGGGAAGAAGCGCGGGGATAAGGAAAACGAGATAGCCGATAAGCGTGGGCACTGTGCCCTTGTTAATGAATATCTTCTTTGCGGTCAGCTTGATGTCGTCACGCTTGCGTGCGATGATGCCAAGACCGATCACCCAGAGAAGAATATTGAAGCTTACGACGAAGAAGGACGCGACGTACTCGCCGTTTTCGGGGAAGAGCGAGCCAAGCACGGGAATTCCGAGAAATCCGATGTTGCCGAAGACCATAGCGAATTCGGTGATCTTGCGCTCGTTGATATCCTTTATCTTCAGACACGCGACGAACGCGATAAGAGACATAATGAAATGCATCACGAATCCAAAGGTAAGGCTGATAAGCGAGAGCTTGAGATTCTCGGGGGAATACTGCTTGCTGATTATCGAATTTATGATAAGCGCGGGCTGTGCCACGGCAACTATCAGCGTCGAGAGCTTTTTCGATGCTACTCCGTCAATTACGTTGGTCTTTCCGAGCACGTATCCCACGACGAGTATCACGAACATCGTGATGACCGTGTTCAGAAAGGAGGAAAAATCTATCATTTAGGGTTGTCCTTTCTCAGTCTATCTGATCAAGCTTTTCCTTGATCTTTTTCATATCCACGAGCATCTCTTCTTTTCTGCGTGGATCGCGCAAAAGAAGTGCAGGGTGGTAAACGGCAGTAATGAGGAAATTGCCCTTCTGCACCCACTCGCCGTGCTCCTTTGTGATCTTGTAGTCGGGGCGGATGAGTCGCATAGCGGCTATTCTGCCAAGGCACACGATGATCTTCGGGCGGATAAGCTTTACTTGTCTGCGCAGAAAGTCCATACACGCGTCCTCTTCTGCGGGCAGAGGATCTCTGTTCTTTGGCGGACGGCACTTGAGGATATTTGCAATATAAACGCTCTCACGCGGAATGTCGACCGCATAGAGATATTGGTCAAGAAGCTGACCTGCGCGACCTACGAACGGAATACCCGTCTTGTCCTCGTTGTCGCCCGGTGCTTCGCCTACGAAAAGGAGATCTGCATTGATATTTCCCGTTCCGAAAACGCAATTTGTGCGCGTCGTGTGAAGCTCGCAGGCTTTGCAGTTCTCGCACTCACTGCGAAGTATTTCCCAAGAATCACTCATAATATACTCCAATCAAAATCACTTAGTTATTTTTCTGCACTCAAGGTAATATCTCTTGTCCTCCGCGTGTCCCATCGAGAAGGTCTTGCGAGGGAGCGCGCCGTCGTAGATGACCGTCTTGAAAAGCTCGGATTTGCTCATTCCGTCAAAGATAAAGCCCACGGTGTTTTTGTTGATAAGGCTCTTGACCGAGTCAACTCCGTGGATATAGTCGATCTCAACGCCTGCGTTTTCCTTTACGTATATGTCAAGGAAGTCCTGCAGAGTGCCGACAGTGAGCTGCTTTTCGGGGTGAGCGACATCAAGTCTGCCGCTTTTGTCAGCGGTTATATACTCGATCGTCTGTGCCTCAGCTGTGCCCGAGAGCGCGCCGAGATAAGCCCTCAGCGAAGAGAGCAGATGCTCGGGCTCTGCGTTGAAGACAACGCGGTAGATAGGCTCGAATTTGAGCGCGTTGTCGTGGATGTTTACGATCTCGACGAGTGCGTAGCGCGCAGGGTGATCTGCCGCCGCATCCGCGCCGAGTGTTGACTTTATTTCCTCGTAAATGGTCTTTGCCGTTGCGAGTGAGTGGTTTCCGTCGCCAACCGCGAAGAGCAGGGGAGCGAGATCCGCATCGCCGTATCTCTTCTCCATAGCCGCAGGAGTGATAAGCGAGTCGAGCGCATCAGACACCTGCTGCTTTGCCGCACTGCTTAGAAATCTTCCGCATACATGACCGCCGCCGAGCATAAGATCGGTGTCGTACGCGATCTCGGGGCAGGACTCCGCAGAGAGCGGCTCGATCACAGTTCTATCGGGGTCGTCGATGAGGAGCATAACGTGCGGAAGCTCGATGCTCGCGTCGCGTCTTATGGCAACTCTTGGGGGAATTCTCTCAATTACCGTCGCCTCGGTCGCGCGTATGAGCGAGTCAGCACCGCGCTTGAAGTCGTAGCACTCAAGATCCACCGCCATAACGATGCCGCGGCGGATGCTTCCGTCAGACTGCTCGCGCTCAACGTAGATCATCGAGTCGGGGTGGCTGACGAGTATATCCCCAAGATACTTTTCCATATTCGCGTTGATCGCGGGAATTCTCTCCTTCGTTTCGGAAAGATACACCTCGGGCAGAATGAGATCGAGCGTAGATGGTGCGCCGTCAATGAGAGCTTTTGCGCTCTCCCAATAGTGCGGCTCGCTTGTGAACTGATCGCAGGCAATAACAGCCCACTTTTTTGCATCTGTTTTATTGAAATCGGGCAGAAGGATATCTGCACTAAAATAAGCCTTTTTCATATTATTAATTCCTTTACTGTGGTATTACGTTTTCAAATATTGCATAAATTCCGCGCCGCTTGCAAAGCTCGTATTGCTTCTGGTTTTTGACCGTAAAAGCAAAACCGCGCCTGCGAAATACCTTTGTCGCAAGCAAAAACGCAGGCTCGCGCATCATCCTGCCGTCGATGGTGATAAAATCGGGGCGGGTGAGGATATTGGTGAACATATGTCTGCGCAAAAATCTCGCTATAGTCGATCCGCGCTTGTCGTTTTTTGAAACTATCACTCCTCGCGCGTAACGCGGGCGGTATTTTTTAAAGAATGTAAGCACCTTCGCATCAGACGAGCGGACTGCAAACGCGCCCGAGTAAGCGTCAAGCTCAAGGCAGAGCTGCTTGCAGAGAGTGTGCCGCTCGCGCTCGTCCTCGGCTTCGATGCGGATAAGCAGGGGAACTTGTCCGTCGAGGATGGGGAGAACTTCGCGCAGAGTGGGAAGCTTGTGTATCCCGCCCGAGATAGCCACACCGTCAGACAAGGTCAGATCGGCGTTTATAGAGGGGAGAACGAAGATCTCGCGATCCTTGGAGATCCCGACGTCGAGCGCAACACCAAATCCGAGGTCGCGCGCCTCGCGTATAGCTCCTATCGAGCCTCGCTTACGCTCCTTGCCAAAAATTCCGCCGTCTGCATAATCGCTGCTCTGCAGATCCATATCTGCGCCGTCGGTCGCACGCGGCATAACGAGAAATACGTAGGTCACGGCGATAAGACTGACCGACAGCACGATCATAGTAAATATCAGCATCAGCCGAGCAGACCTCTGTCTATCATCATCTGAGCGCGCAGAACCGCGATCTGCGTCTTGCCGTCTCGGATCTTGCCCTCAAGCGTCAATTCAACGAGCTTCGAGAGAGGTACGCGGACGCTCTCGATAAATTCGTCGTCGTCAAATTCGGTGTCTCCAAAATCAAGCCCCGTCGCAAGATACATATAAATGCACTCGTCGAGAATTGCGGGGGAGGGGTAGTACTTGCCAAGGTAGATCATCTTCTTTGCCACAGCGCCCGTCTCCTCGCGAAGCTCGCGGCGAACTGCATCGTTCGGATCTTCCTCGGGAGAGTCGAGCTTGCCCGCAGGGATCTCGAGCAGATCCTCGTGGAATGGGTAGCGGTATTGACGAACGCAGATGACCTCGCCCTCGTCGGTCAGCGGAATTACGCAGACCGCACCGTTGTGGTGGCAGTATTCACGAGTGGAGAGCACACCGTTCGGGAGCGTGACCTCGTCGAGCCTCACGTGCAACACCTTTCCGTCGAATATAGGAGTTGATGAGAGTTGCGTCTCCTCGAGTGCTTCAAGGGGAAGGTTAAATTTTATATCAAGATTTTCCATATATATCCTCACAAAAGCAAAAAATACATCACTCTATATTATAACACCAAGCGATAAAAAAAGCAATAGCGCGGCAGAATAAAGACTCAAAAATTTTTTAAAAAAATTGAAAAAAGGTATTGACATTCTAAATTTGGTGTGGTATAATAGTGGAGCTGTCGAAAAGACGAGCAAATGGGAGCATAGCTCAGCTGGGAGAGCATCTGCCTTACAAGCAGAGGGTCATAGGTTCGAGCCCTATTGTTCCCACCACGGCAAGTTGCCGTTTCCAATGAGGGCATCTGAAAGATGCCCATATGGCCCGGTAGTTCAGTT